>NZ_JBSGDP010000009.1:0-131765 GCF_053602435.1 Nocardia sp. NPDC004415 | reverse complement strand
GGGCCACCGCGACGCCGGATCAAGACCCTCATCGGCGACAAGGGCTACGACTACCCCAGCGTGTACGCCGAGCTGCGACAACGCGGGATCACCGGCTACATCCCTCGCCGCGGAACCCGCGACAAGGTCACCGCCGGCCGCTGGATCGTGGAACAGACCATCGCCCTGCTTCACCAGTACCGGCGCCTGGCTGTGCGGTGGGAACGTCGCACCGACATCCACTACGGATTCCTGAATCTTGGTGCGGCACTGATCTGTTGGCGACGACTCAGCAACCGAACCCGATAGGGGCTCTATGCCAGAAACAACGCTGAGGCGGTGCCGCGTGATCGACTCGGGCGCTATGTCATCACTGCCGAGGTGGCGCGAGATATCGCCGCAGGGTTGGGTGTGGTCATCGACGCACCGGGCCTACCCCTCGACGCGCTAGCCGATCCCTCGATGCGCGAGGCGCTGACACGACTGAGGTTCGAGCGCGAGCATCGCCTCATGGCGTTGATCCGCCGGTCACGCTGACCCAGCACGAACGCTGACGTCCTGAGTGCGCGTGCTCGAGGGTCGAGTCGGTGACGCCACGAAAAAGGCCCCAGGAGCGAACCTAGGGCCTCTTCGTCGGAGCTTGTGGGTTACGTGACGAGCACGCTGAACGCCAGTTGCAGGGCTAGCAGGTCGTTCGCTTCGAGCGCGTTGACCAGCTCGAGGGCGAGCGGTTGTCGTGAGGTGCGCCCGACCTCCGGGGTTTGTGTGTATGCCGTGATCAGCGCATCGGTGAGTGTCATCGCGTTTCGACCTTGCCGACGGGGGTCGAGTCCTTGGCGAGGATTGCAAGCTCCTCCGGGGTACGTCGCGGCGTCTCCTTGGTCGCGGAGCGTGCGTCGCGCCATTCGTTGAACTGCTTCTTGAGCTTGGGCACGTCCTTCGTGGTGAACGCATATCGGTTCGTCGCCTCGTCCTTCGGGATCGACGCAGAACGCAGGAACACGCGAAGCGTCTTCGCATCGGTGCCCAGCTTCTCGGCGACGTCCTTGGCGGACAGCGGGGTGGGTGTGGTCATCGGGTCCTCCTGGTGTCGGGGTGCGAGGACCCTAAGAGAGAGCACTGCTCTCGGGCAAAGGTTGCACGTCAAGCTGGACGGTCCCGCGTCGGCCGGATCGAACACATATTCGACGTACGCCCTTTCGTACGCCCTTTCGCTGACGATCGTCGGCGTTCACGTGGGTAGGTTCCGATCCCTGACGTGCACCGGCATCCTTCAGGAGACGTCAACCACAAAACCGCAGGTAGAAAATAGGTTGTTCGGTTCTCGATCATTGCCTATGGTGGAGAACACGCACCGAGAGTGATCTCGGTGCGCGGTAATTATCAGCACACGAGTTCAGGAGGGAGGCAGTCAGATGAACAGCAACACCGCATTGTTCGCGATGGGCAATCGCGCGCTGGTGAACGCGTCCATGGTTTCCGCCTCCCGGGGGGTCCTCGCTCTGCAGGGGACCGGTCTGTCCGGCGTCGATACCAAAGCTGTGCCGATGACTCTCGTGCATCAGCGCACCCCGATTCGTCTCCAGGGCAAGCCCAGCGTGGGTTGGCAGCCGACCGCCGTTCCGGCGTCGGCAGCTTCGGTCGATGAATTCGGGTACGCACCCGAGTTCGCCGGCGCAATCCGCCTCCGTGTCCACCCAGCGACCGTGCTCAGGTCTCGGCAGAAATGCCGAACTAGGTAGGGAAACTCCTCCCAGACCTCCTGGCCACGGATCGCGAGAAGCGAATCCCGTGGCCTTTTTCTTTCGGCTCCCGCCGCAGGCTCCGGGTTCGCACACCGAAACCACGACTGCAAACGAGCTGAAGGAGAACGACGTGTTCACCGCCCAGGACTGGCCGAGCGCCACTACTGACGTGACATGCCGAACCGTGGCGTCCCTGCCCTGCCGCGCCGGAAACCCCGATCTGTGGTTCGCCGAGAGCCCCACCGATCTCGAGCAGGCCAAGACCCTGTGCGCCGCCTGCCCGATCCGTAAGGGCTGCCTGACCGCGGCCATCGACCGCGCCGAGCCGTGGGGTGTGTGGGGCGGTGAGATCTTCGACCAGGGTGTCGTGATCGCCCGCAAGCGCCCCCGTGGCCGTCCGCGCAAGGTCGCGATCCCGGCATGAACCCGGGAAAAGGGTTGTACCGCAAGCGAACCGCTCACCGAGTTCTGGTGGGCGGTTCGTTTGTCATGTGCGGGAGTTGCGTTTGACGGTGCGGCCGTCGGCGACGGCGAGGACCAGCGTGGTGGTGTCCGGGGAGTGCGCCCACCACCGGTGCTTCTCGCCCGCCCGGCAGTAGTAGGTGTCGCCGGGGCCGAGTTCGTGCTCGGTGCCGTCGGCGACGAGGGAGATGCGTCCGCGCACGACGTGGATGATCTCGTCGCCGCGATGTGTGAAATCGCGGTCGCCGCGGTCGGTGCCGCCGGTGAATTCCAGGGCGCGCAGGTCGCGGTCGCCGTGCACGAGCGCGCGCACCGTGCCCGCGCCGGGATCGGACTGCGGGAGCGTGGTGTTCTCGTCCGCGCGGACCAGCGGCGCGGCGGCGGTGTCGTCGGCGGCGGCCAGCAGTGCGGTGGCGGTGGTGGCGAGGGCGTCGGCGATCTGCTGGAGCGAGCGCAGGCTGGTGTTGGTGTGGCCGTTCTCCAGCTGGCTCAGGAAAGACGGGGACAGGCCCGTCTCGGCGGCCAGGCGGGCCAGCGTGTGCCCGGCGGCGCGGCGCCGATCGCGGATGACGGCTCCCAGCTGGGTGTTCCGGATGTGCTCGCCCACCCTGTCGCCTTCCGTGCTCGCTCGTGCTGTAGCAGTGACTGTAATGAATCCGGCGTGGTCGGTGCGGTGGTGCGGCCGGGCTCTCGGCCGCCCGACCTGGGCGTGAGCCGGTTTCGCGCACCGTGATCGGAACCGTTCCGCTGTCGCCCAGCGTACTGAATATTCAGTGGCATCGAATTTTCAGGAGAGGCGGCATGGAACAGAACACCCTCGAGCGGCGCGGCGTCGGGCTCATCGGCAGCGATGTGGCGCTGGCCTCACCCGGCTACACGCTCTACGCGCCCCTGGCCGGGGACGGCCGGGTCGACCTGGTCGATCTCGGCGGCGAGATCGCCCACCGGTGGCAACTGCCGTACCGGCCGGGCAGGCACGCGCGCATCCTGGCCGACGGCAGCCTCGCCTACAACGGCCTCACCCTGGCCCGGCCGCCGCTGTTCGCCATGTGGCGCAAGTACTCCGGCGGGTCGATGGCCCGCTACGACCACACCGGCGCACTCCTCTCGGAGATCCGCGACGACCTGCAGCACCACGACGCGCACCACTACGACGACGGCAGCGTCCTCTACACCGCCGTCGAACCGCTGACCGGCGCGGCCGCGGCCCACGTCCAGGGCGGTGTGCCGGGAACCGAAGCCGACGGGATCGTCTGGTCCGACGTGATCCGCGAGGTGGACCCCGACGGCGCCCTGCGCTGGCAGTGGCGCGCCGTGGAGCACCTCGATCCCGCGGAATTCGGTCTGCAGCCGCACTATTGGCGTGAGCACTGGCCGCTGATCAACAGCGTCCACCCGCTCGGCGAACACACCGTGGTGGCCAGCCTGCGCAGCGTCTCGGCGGTGATCCTGATCGATCGGCGCACCGGCGCGGTCACCACCCTGGCCGACCGGACCGTGCTTGCCCAGCAGCACCACGCCACCCCGCTCGGCGACGGCCGGATCCTGGTGTTCGACAACGGCACCTTCCGCACCGGCGAATCGGTGACCTACAGCCGGATCGTCGAGATCGACACGGCCACCGGCGAGATCGGCTGGACCTACCAGGACTCCCCGCGCGAGGCGTTCTTCACCCCCTTCATGGGTGGCGCGCAGCGGCTGCCCAACGGCAACACCCTCATCACCGAGGCCGCCTTCGGGCGGATCTTCGAGGTGACCCCGGACCGGCGGATCTGCTGGGAGTACGTGGTGCCCTCGTTCACCGAATACCCCGATCCCGACACCGCGCGGGTGTTCCCCGGCGTCTCCAACGCCGTCTTCCGCGCCTACCGCTACACGGCCGAGGAACTGCCGTGGCTGCGGTGAGCGCACCGGCGGTGGCACCCGTCGACGAGATCCCGCCCGCCGGACGGGCTTTCGCCGGTGCCTTGCAGCACCTGGTGGTGATGATCGCGATGCCGCTCACCTCGGTACTGCTGATCAGCCGCAGCCTGCACCTCGACGACGACGCGGCCCGCGCCCTGCTGTGTGGCGCCCTGTTGTTCAGTGGCATCGGTACCCTCCTGCAATCGAGCGGACGCTACGGACTCGGAGCCGGGCTGCCGTTCGTGATGCTGCCCGGTGGCGCGGCGGTGGTGCTGTTCATCCAGATCGCACAGACCTACGATCCGGCCACCGCGACCGGCGCGGTGCTGATCACCGCCGTCGCCGGTATCGCGCTGGTGCCGGTGGCGCGGCGGCTGGTGCGGTTCCTGCCCATGGTCGTGATCGCGAGCATGATCCTGGTGATCGGGGTCAACCTGGTGAAGGTCGGCGCGAACCTGATCACCTCGGCCGATGACCCCACCCCGATCCGCTCGGTCGGCATCGCGGGTGCGACCATCGTCGCGACCGTGCTGGCCCACCGGTTCCTGCCCACCGGCTGGCGCCGGGTCTCGGTGCTGATCGGCATGGCCGTCGGCACCGCGCTGGCCGCGGCCCTCGGGCAGTTCGACCTGCGACCGGGCGACGCCGTGGTGCAGTTGCCCGAGCCGTTCCTGTTCGGCGCACCCCACTTCGATCTGCTCGCCGCCCTGCCGCTGCTGGTGTTCAGCATCGGCTCGATGGCCGAAGCCACCGGTCAGACGGTGCTCAACGCCCAGGTGGTCGGCAAGCGGATCGACACCGCCCCCACCGTCGGTCGCACCATCCGCGGCGACGCGGTGACCTCACTGCTGTCCGGCCTGTTCGGCGGCCCGACCATGGTGACCAGCGGCGAGAACATCGGCCTGATCCGGCTCACCGGGGTCCGCAGCCGCTATGTCACCGCGCTGACCGGCCTGCTGCTGATCCTGGCGGCCTTCCTCGCCCCGATCGGCCGGATCGTGAACTCCCTGCCGGGCCCGGTCGTCGGCGCCACCGCGGCCATCGTCTTCGCCACCATCATCGCCTCGGCGATCGGCCTGTTCCGCCAGGTCGACCTGGACGACGACGCGGCCCTGCTCACCACCACCGCGGCCCTCACCGCCGGGTTGCTGCCGATCCTGGTGCCCGGCCTCTACCGCGGTTTCCCCGACGACCTGCGCCTGCTGCTCGGCAGCGGGGTCACCATGGCCGCCGTGGTCGGCGTGGCGGTGCACCTGCTGTGCGCGCTCGGCCGGAGCCGGGCGCAAGCCGAACGCTAGGACGCGCGCTCGGCGCGGAAACCGGGGACCCAGGTGCGCACCAGGTTCATGAACCCGAGCTCCGCGTCGAGCTGGGCCAGGATGCCCACCGAGCCACCCAGCACCCGGAAGATCATCAGGTACTGCGGCGGGAGCTGTAGCGCGCGTGCGGTTTTCATCTCCGGGCTGGAGAACTCCGAGGCCTTGCCCGCCACCCGCTGCATCCAGCGGCGGGTGAAGTGGAAGGTGTCGGTGCGGATCGGATCGCTGAACGGGCGCAGATACGCCTCGATCTCCTCGTGGGTCACCGTGCGGCCCGGGATCACCCAGCCGTGCTCGTAGAGCAGCTCGGTGAGCGCCTCGTGCTCCTCGTCGACGGCCAGGGCCAGCATCCGGCCGAGGATCTCGGGGAAACCGTCGGGCATCGGCGCGCAGGCGCCGTAGTCGAGTACCGCCAGCCTGCCGTCGGCCAGGATCAGGAAGTTGCCGGGGTGCGGGTCGCTGTGCAGCAGACCGGCCAGCTCCGGGGAGGAGAAGTGGAAGGTGCCCATGAGCTCGGCGATCCGGTTGCGCTGGGCCCGGGTGCCCTCGGGGTCTTCGGCACCGGCCTTGATCAGCGCCGAGACCGGGGTGCCGTCGAGCCACTCGGTGACGATCACCTTCGGCGCGCCCGCCACCACCTTGGGCACCACGATCTGTGGGTGCCCGTCGAAGGCGGCGGCGAAGCGGCGCTGGTTGGCCGCCTCGGTGCGGTAGTCGAGTTCCTCCTCGGTGCGCTCGGTGATCTCGGCCAGCAGCGGCTTCACATCGGCGCCCGGGATCACCGAGGACAGCAGGCCCGTCATCCGCGACAGCGTCTTGAGATCGGCGCGCAGCGCCTCGTCGGCCCCGGGGTACTGCACCTTCACCGCCACCGCCCGGCCGTCGGACCAGACCGCCCGGTGCACCTGACCGATACTGGCCGAGGCCGCCGGGGTGTCGTCGAAGGACTGGAACCGTTCGCGCCACTTGGTGCCCAGCTGCTGGTCGAGCACCCGGTGCACGGTCGCGGCGGGCATCGGCGGTGCGGCGGACTGCAGCTTGGTGAGCGCCTCGCGGTAGTGCTCGCCGAACTCCTCCGGGACTGCGGCCTCCATCACGCTCAGCGCCTGGCCGAACTTCATCGCCCCGCCCTTGAGCTCGCCGAGCACGGTGAACAACTGCTCGGCGGCCTTCTGGTTCAGCGTCGCGTTGATCTCCTGCTTGTCACCGCCCACGAGCTTCTTGCCGAAACCGACGGCGGCTCGTCCGGCGATGCCGAGGGGAATCTTGGCCAACTTGGCATTGCGGCTGGAACTGCGGCGCACGATCTCGGACACGTTACCCATCATGGCCGAACCCCTGCCCTGTGTGCCATGGGAATGCTCACACCTCATGGTTTGGCCTCCGGTTCGCCGCTGCCCAGTGCGCGGCAGCCGCAGTCCGGATGCGGCGGCCACGGGCGCCGATGCACCTGGTGGGTGTCCAGATCCAGTTCCAGGGTCGCGTCGAGGGTGCCGGGCCGCCGCGACGGTGAACACGCGACGATGGCCTCGAGCTCGTTCATGGTCAGCGCCGTGGTGGCGGCGATACCGGCGGGGGAGGCGTGCCCGGTCCGGCCCAGCAGCTGGGCGGCCAGATGCGGCCAGTCGGCATCGAATCCGGTGCGGGTCAGATCGGCGCACCGCAGGCAGCTGGTCTCACCGGGGAGCACCAGTGGCCCGACCACGCCGACACCGTCGCGCACCCGCACCTGCAGGTGCGGGACCCGGCGCAGCACCAGGTCCACCGACAGCCGCGGGTCGGCCATCAACGCGTCGGTGAGCACCACCAGATCGCAGCCCGCCGCCCCGACCGGGGTATCGGACCGGTACTCCCGCGACCGCGTGGGCCGCAACCCCATGCGCCGCAATCCGATCGCCACCGCGTCCGACAGCGGCCCGAGCCCGTGCACGGTGACATTGCGGATCCTGGCCTGCCTGCGTTCGGGTTGCAGCAGCAGCCCGGCGCGTTCGATGGCGGTCAGCAGGTCGAGCGTGCGCGCGGGACTGATCCCGAATTCCCCGGCCCGCCAGATGATCTGCGGCCGGGACTGCATGCCGTCGAGCAGCCGCAGGAACGCGAGCACCGTGCCGGTGTCGAGTTCGGTGGTCTCGAGCAACAGCGCGCGTTCGGGGTCCCAGCCCAGCTGGACGGTGCCCGACGGTCGAACCAGGGTGGTGACGCGGGGGTGGAGCATCGGCCCGCGCAGCGGCGTCGTGGTGGTCATGCCAGAAGTATCGGCACGAGCCCGTCGCGAACCTGGTGCCGAAACCGTAGTTATCCACAGGCTTTCGGCGTGTCGGACACCGGGACGGCAGCTGTGGACAACCCGCGCTGCCGCCGTTCACGCCCGCGAGTCGGCACCCGATCCCGCGCGCGAAGCCGTGTCGCGGCACCGGTTTCCCGAGATTTTTCGTCGGTCCGCTTGCGCGGCCCGCTCAGCGCTGCTCGGTACCCGATTCCGGGTCGTCGCCGGAGGACTTGCCGCGCTCGGCCTCGTCGCGCTCACGCGCCTCGGTCTCGGCCAGCTGGGCCAGCGGATCGTCGAAAGCGCCGGTGCCACCGCCGATCACGGAATCGATGAACCCGGCAGGGGCGTCGAGATCGCTGGAATCGGGCAGCAGATCGGGGTGGGCCCAGACACCGTCGCGGCGGTCGACGCCCGCGTCCACGGTGAGCCTGCGCCACAGCGCCGCGGCCTCGCGGACCTTGCGCGGGCGCAGTTCCAGGCCGACCAGGGTGGCGAAGGTCTGTTCGGCCGGGCCACCGGTCGCGCGGCGGCGGCGCAGCGTCTCCGACAGCGCGTTCGCCCCCGGCAGCCGTTCGCCGACCGCGTCGGTGACCACCACGTCGACCCAGCCCTCGATCAGCGCCAGCAGCGTCTCCAGCCGCTCGAGCGCCTGCTTCTGCTCGGGGGTGGTCTGCGGTTCGAAGGTGCCCTGCGACAGCAGTTCCTCGAGCTTGGACGGATCGCTCAGCGACATCGGGTCGATGCCCTGGGCGGCCTCCTCCAGCGCGGAGAAGTCCATCTTGATCCCGCGGGCGTAGTCCTCGACCGCGCCGAGAACCTGCTGACGCAGCCACGGCACGTGCGCGAAGAGCCGCTGGTGGGCGGCCTCGCGGGCGGCCAGGAACACCATGATCTCGCTCTCGGGCTGCTCGAGGCCCTCGCTGAACGCCGAAATGGCCGTCGGCAGCAGTGCCGCGGTGCCCGCCGGGCCCAGCGGCAGCCCGATATCGGTGGAGGTCAGCACCTCCTTGGCCAGCTGACCCAGCGCCTGCCCGAGCTGCGAGCCGAAGGCGAGTCCGCCCATCTGCCCGAGCATGCCCACCATCGGTCCGGCGAACTGCTTGGCCTCCTCCGGCAGCTGCGCGGTCCACATCCCGGAGATCGACTCCGCGACCGGATCGCACAGGCGCTTCCAGGTGGGCAGAGTCTCCTCGATCCAGTCGTTGGCCGTCCAGGCCACCGTCTTCGTGGCGCCGGCGGGCAGTACGGTGGCGCCGTCGAGCCACAGTTCGGCCAGGTGCGCGGCGTCGGTGACCGCCGTGGTGGTGCCCGACGCGATCGGGGCCACCGAGGCGCCGAGCTGCTGGCGGGCCAGGCGTTTGGCCACGTCGTAGTTGACCGGGCCGGACTGGCCGCCGCCGGGACCCATGCCCTGACCCATGCCGCTGATCATCTGCCCCAGCTGGGTCAGCATCTGACCCAGCTGCGAGGGGTCGAACCCGCCCGCGCCCGCGGCACCGAACCCGAACGGGTCGGATCCGCCGGGGCCGTTGCCCTCGTCGCGACGCTTGCCGGACTCGTCGTCGTCGCGGTTCGAGAAGCCGAAGGGGAGATCGCTCATACCTCTTACGTTACGCGGGACCCCCCGGGCCTCGGTGTTCGCGGATCGCGAAATCGCGCCACACGCGGACGCGGCAAAAGCGTGCCACTGCCGTCGGTCGCCCCGGTCGATCACTACTGTGGGCGGAGTGAATCGCCGGATCCTCACCCTGATCGTCGCCCTGG
The DNA here is from genome assembly GCF_053602435.1 of Nocardia sp. NPDC004415. Lineage (NCBI taxonomy): Bacteria > Bacillati > Actinomycetota > Actinomycetes > Mycobacteriales > Nocardiaceae > Nocardia > Nocardia sp. NPDC004415. Next base: position 122,322 of record NZ_JBSGDP010000009.1, on the reverse strand, counting down.
TTCCCGTCCTCGTCCTCGGCGTGGTCGGCAGTGTGGTCACCGTCCCGTTCGTGGCACTGGGCCCCGGCCCGACCTTCGACACGCTCGGCGAGGTCGACGGCAAACAGGTGGTGGACATCACCGGCGTGCCCGTCGACCCGACCACCGGGCACCTCAACATGACGACGGTGTCGGTGCGCGACGGGCTCAACCTGTTCGAGGCGTTCGGGTTCTGGGCCAGCGGTGAGCACGGCCTGGTGCCGCGCTCGGAGGTCTATCCGCCCGAGGTCACGCGTGAGGAGGTCGACAAGTCCAACCAGCAGCAGTTCAAGAACTCCGAGAGCAATGCCGAGGTCGCCGCGCTGCACTTCCTGAAGATGCCGACCGCCGTGGTGGTGCGCGGGGTCCTCGAGGAGGGCCCGGCCAACGGCGTCCTGGCCGACGGCGACGAGCTGATCAGCATCGACGGCACCCCGGTCACCGACCCCCAGCAGGTGGTCGACCTCGTCGCGGCCAAGCGCCCCGGCGACACCGTCTCGGTGGTCTACCGCCGCGGCGACGGCGAGCACACCGCCGCGATCGTGCTGGCCCCGCTCCCGGATGAGCCGGAAAAGCCCTACATGGGCGTCGGCGTCGGCGAGGGCGGGCGCCCGCCGCTGCAAGTGGAGTTCAATCTCGCCGACATCGGCGGCCCCTCGGCGGGCCTGATGTTCAGCCTGGCGCTGATCGACAAGCTCTCACCCGGTGAACTCAACGGCGGCCGGTTCGTCGCCGGGACCGGCACCATCGACCAGGACGGCAAGGTCGGCCCGATCGGTGGCATCCAGTACAAGATGATCGCCGCGCGCGAGGCGGGCGCGGAGACCTTCCTGGTCCCCGCCGACAACTGCAACGAGGCCCGCCAGCGCGCGCCCGAGGGTCTGCGCCTGGTCAAGGTCGACACGCTCGACAGCGCGGTCACCTCGCTGGCCGACATCAACGCAGGCCGCGAACCGGTCAGCTGCAGTTGACATGGCGGCTGGCGCCGCGGTTCTCGGCGCTTGACTCCGCCTCTTCCCTCCCTGCGGGCACTCCTTCGTCGCACCCTCCGGTCAGTCCAGAGGCGGAGGCGCGCCGAGAACGCCGTTGATCACTCCAACGTGTGGTGCAGGGCCTCGACCAGGCCCGGTGCCAGATTCGGGTAGGTGCGCAGGTCCAGGTCGCCGAAGCCGTCGTCGTCCTCGGGGCGGATCTGCAGCAGGCACAGTGAGGTGCCCTGCCGCAACACGCCCGCGATGAGCCGGGCGTCGCGGCGGCCGGGGTGGGCGTGGGCGGCGGCGCGCCCGGCCGCGTCGGCGGCGTCGTCGTCGGCCAGCAGCGGCACCAGCGCCTCGTCCAGATCGCTCTCGGCGTCCGGCGGCAGCACCACGATCTCCTGCACCAGCACGCAGCCCTCGACCGCGGGCGGCCAGGTGGTGGTGGCCAGGAATTCGTCGAGGGCCATCGAACCGCCGGTGATGTCGTCCGGGAAGGCCTCCTGGGCGATGGGGGTGAGCTCGCTGCCGTCGTCGAGCTGGTCCTGCAGATCGGGTTCGGCCGCGGCCAGGTCGGCGGTCGGCACCAACGCGAACATCTGCGGCGGATTGCCCCAGCCCTCGGCGTCGGTGAACTCGACGACCTCGCGCACGCAGCGGGCGAGGAGAACTTCGGCGTGCTCGTCTTCGGTCACCCGTCCATCCAATCATTTTCGGCCCTGCCACTTGCACGGTGTCCGATTTCCGTAGAGTGGGCGCCAACGGTCCGTCTTCGGGCCATCCGCAACATCGGACTGCGGTGTCTGCGCCGATCACCGGCGTGGATACCGCCGGAGCAGGAGAGTGGCACCGTGGGCATGCGGCCCCCCACCGGCTTACCTTCGTTGTCCCGACGCAGCCGTGTGCTGCTGGTGACGGCAGTCGTCCTGGCGGCGCTGCTGCTGCTCGGGCCCCGGATCGTCGACGCCTACACCAATTGGCTGTGGTTCGGCGAGGTCGGCTATCGCAGTGTGTATCTGGGCGTGTTGCGCACGCGGCTGATCCTGTTCGTCGTCGTGGCGCTGTTCGTCGGACTGGTGGTGTGGGCGGCGTTGCTGCTGGCGTACCGCTCGCGTCCGGTGTTCGTGCCGGTCGCCGGGCCCAACGACCCGATCGCGCGGTACCGCACGACGGTGATGAGCAAGCTGCGGCTGTTCGGCGTCGGCATCCCGGTGCTGCTCGGCCTGCTCTCCGGGTTGGTCGCGCAGTCGAACTGGGCGACGGTGCAGATGTTCCTGCACGGCGGCGACTTCGGCCAGCAGGACCCGCAGTTCCACCTCGACGTGGGCTTCTACGCCTTCGATCTGCCGTTCTACCGGATGGTGCTGAACTGGCTGTTCGTCGCGGTGGTGATCGCCTTCTTCGCCAACCTGGTGACCCATTACGTGTTCGGCGGGCTGCGCCTGGCCGGGCGCGAGGGCACGCTGACCAGGGCCGCGCGCGTGCAGCTGGCGGTGCTGGCCGGCATCTTCGTGCTGCTCAAGGCGGTGGCCTACTGGTTCGACCGCTACGACCTGCTGTCGAGCACCCGTAAGGAGCCGACCTTCGGCGGCCCGTCGTTCACCGACATCAACGCGGTGCTGCCCGCCAAACTGATCCTGCTCTCGATCGCGGTGATCTGCGCGGTCGCGTTCTTCGCCGGCATCGTGCTGCGTGATCTGCGGGTGCCCGCGATGGCGGCGGCGCTGCTGGTGCTGTCATCGATCCTGGTCGGCGCGGTGTGGCCGATGGTGGTCGAGCAGTTCTCGGTGCGCCCCAACGCCGCCGACAAGGAGAGTCCGTACATCGAGCGCAACATCATGGCCACGCGCCAGGCGTACGGGATCACCGACGACAAGGTCGAGTATCAGGACTATCAGGGCGAGTCCAAGAAGAGCCCGCTCGAGGTGCCCGCCGACGCGGCCACCATCGGCAACGCCCGCCTGCTCGACCCGAACATCCTCTCGCCCACCTTCACCCAGCTCCAGCAGCGCAAGAACTTCTACGGCTTCCCCGAGTCGCTCGACATCGACCGCTACACCCTCAACGGGTCGGTGCAGGACTACATCGTGGCCGCGCGCGAGCTGCATCCGGAGGCGCTGTCGGGCAACCAGAAGGACTGGATCAACCAGCACACCGTCTACACCCACGGCAACGGCTTCGTCGCCGCGCCAGCCAACCGGGTGAACAAGCCGCAGTCCGACGCCCAGAGCGCCGCGGGCGGCAGCGATTCGGGCTACCCGCTGTTCATGGTGAGCGACCTGTTCACCAAGAAGGAAGACCAGCAGATCAAGGTCGACCAGCCGCGCATCTACTACGGCGAGCTGATCGCGCAGTCCGATCCCGACTACGCCATCGTGGGCGCGACCGAGGGCCAGGCCCCGCGCGAGTACGACTCCGACCAGGCCTCGTTCACCTACGACGGCAGCGGCGGTGTGTCGGTGGGCAACTGGTTCAACCGGCTGGCCTTCGCGGCCAAGTACGCCGAGCGCAACATCCTGTTCTCCTCGGCCATCGGTGACGAGTCCAAGATCCTGTTCAACCGTGGGCCGCGCGAGCGGGTGCAGAAGGTCGCCCCGTGGCTGACCACCGACGGCAACGCCTACCCGGCGGTCGTCGACAAGCGCATCGTCTGGATCGTCGACGCCTACACCACGCTGGACAAGTACCCCTACGCCCAGCCGACCTCGCTCGACGGCGCGGTCGAGGACAGCATCGACAAGAAGACCGGGCGCGTCATCCCGCGCAAGGAGGTCAGCTACATCCGCAACTCGGTGAAGGCCACCGTCGACGCCTACGACGGCACCGTCACCCTGTACGAGACCGACTCCACCGACCCGGTGCTCAAGGCCTGGCGCGGGGTGTTCCCGGACGCGGTGAAGCCCGAGAGCGAGATCTCGCCCGAGCTGCGCTCGCACTTCCGCTACCCGGAGGACCTGTTCAAGGTCCAGCGCGACATGCTGACCAAGTACCACGTGGACAACCCGCGCGAGTTCTTCACCAACAACGCGTTCTGGTCGGTGCCCAGCGATCCCACGATCGAGGGCGGCACCTTCAACCAGCCGCCGTACTACGTGCTGCTCGGTGACAAGAAGACCAACAAGCCGGTGTTCAACCTGACCTCGGCGATGGTCGGCTACAACCGTCAGTTCCTCTCGGCCTACATCTCGGTGCGCTCCGACCCGGAGGGCTACGGCAAGTTCACGGTGCTACAGCTCCCGGTGGAGACACAGACCCAGGGTCCACAGCAGACCCAGAACTCGATGACCACCGCCGACGCGGTGTCGCGGGAGAAGACGCTGCTGTCGAACTCGAACAAGATCCGCTACGGCAATCTGCTCACCTTGCCGGTGGCCGACGGCGGCATCCTGTACGTGGAGCCGTTCTACAACGAACGCAACACCGGGTCATCGACGTTCCCGCAGCTGTTGCGTGTGCTGGTGAGCTACCGCGACGCGGCGGGCAGCGTGAAGGTCGGGTACGCGGCGACGCTGGCCGAGGCGCTCAACCAGGTGATGCCCGGTGCGGGCGCGCTGGCCACCCCGTTCGGTGGTGACCCGGCGCTGAAACCGAACCCCGGCACCCTGCCGCCGGTCGATCAGGGCACACCCGAGCCCGGGGAGACCACCCCGCCCGCCGGGACGACGACGCCGCCTGCGGGGTCGACCGCCCAGGAGGCGGCGGCCGCGGAGCTCAACCGCAAGATCGACGCGGTCCGCGCGGCCATGCGGTCGGGCAACTTCAGCGATTTCGGTAAGGCGCTCGAGGAACTCGACGCCGCGGTCCAGGCCTACCAGGACGCCGGCGGTCGCTGACCCGTCACACACGAAGGGCCCCGCCAACCGGCGGGGCCCTTCGTGTGCAGGGGGAGAGATGGTTTCTAGCCGCCGATCTGCGCGATCAGCGGGGCACCGGCGTCGAGCAGGTCCTGGTACTGCCCGGCGACACCGTACTGCTCGGCCAGGCCGCGCCCGGCGGTGGTCGCCTGGTCGACGGCGGCCTGCAGCTGGCTGGGGGCCGCGGCGGGCAGTTCGACGGCGGGGGCTTCCTCGACCACGGCGGGCACGTTCTCCGGCTCGGAGACGCCGGCCTGCAGGTACCGGCCGCAGTGCGGCCAGGCGCCGATGCCCTGGCTGGCGAGCACGTTCTCCGCGACGCGGATCTGCTCTTCCTTGCTGGCCGTGTGCGCCGAGCCCTGGCCGCCGTTGGCCGCCCAGGTGCTCTGCGAGAACTGCAGGCCACCGTAGTAGCCGTTACCGGTGTTGATGCCCCAGTTGCCACCGCTCTCGCACTGGGCGACGCCGTCCCAGTTGTGGTTCGCGGCGGAGGCGGTGCCGGTGGCCAGGCTGAACGGAACGGCAACCAGGGCGCCGGTCACGGCGGCGACGCCGAGGGCTCGGGTGCGGAATTTCCGGGTCTCAGTCATGGGGGAGACGCTAACCAAGAAATCCATGACGATCACATCTTGATAACGGGACAATTCTGTGAACGAAACAGACGCCTTTTCAATGTTTGCGCAGGATATCCCCGGGGAATAGTTACATACCGGTCGGCCTGTTACCCCTTCGTTATGTGGTCGAGATCACCGCGAAATCGTGACCCCGGTCACCGAATTCGGCGATACGGACGTCTTGACCGTGTTTGCTGTGTCATACGTCACTCGATGGCCGCGCGGGACGATCGAACGCCCGCCCAAGATCGCCCGCTGATCCAGAAAAACCTAGGTTGACCTGCCGATTTGGCATCAGCGCTCACCCGTGTGTAATGTTGTATTCACCGACGCGGGGTGGAGCAGCTCGGTAGCTCGCTGGGCTCATAACCCAGAGGTCGCAGGTTCAAATCCTGTCCCCGCTACAAAGATAAGGCCCGGAACCATCAGGTTCCGGGCCTTCTTCTTGTCACCGGCCGGTCAAGCGCGGCGCAACGTCACCTCGAAGCCCTCCGTGGTGCGCAGGGTGAATTCGGCGGTGTTCGAGGTCGCCATGATGTTGGCGGCTCGGTCCGCGCCGGTGATGCGCTCGACGACGGCCCGCAGAGCCGGGGACTGCGCGTCCCACTGGTCCTGCGGGGATTGCAGCAGGCCGTGGTAGACGCGCGGGGTGTCCGACAGGCCCTCGGGCTGCCAGCCGAAGCGGGGCGTGCTCGCCAGGAACATGCTCAGCTCGGTGCATTCGGCGTCCAGGCACAGCCGCACCGGCATCACGTCGTCGGCGTAGTCGTAGTCGCGCAGGCTCATCGTCCAGCCCGCCGGATCGCGGTGGTCGTAGCCGACGCCGGTGGGCGGGGCCAGGGTCAGACCGGAGGTGTCGCCGGGACGGTTGTCGAGCAGCTCGGCGGTGAGCGGGCGGTCGGTGACGGTGAACGACCACGTGTCGTCCTCGATGGGCTTGTGCCAGTACCCGGTGCGCCCGTCCTGGCTGCCCTCCACGCGCAGTTCGCGCTGTTCGGAGCGGCCGCCCGTGGTGTGCACGCTGATCGTCGAGGTGATCTCGCCGGGAATCTTGGGCTGGCGCACCCACGCCGGCGGCGGCAGGTGGATGCCGGTGTACTGCGGGAAGAACGGGCGCAGGAATTCGAACTGCCCCACCCAGGCGTCGAAATTGGTGGGCGCCTCGGCGCGATCGGGTTCGTCGCCATAGGTATAGGAGAAGAACAGGGTGTCGGCGCCGGAGATGTCGAAATCCCAGAGCCGGGTGAACATGTCGCCGTATTCGTTGATCAGGAAGGTCTGCGAACCCGACGCGCTCAGGTTCACCGCCTGGAAGCGGCCGTCGAGCGGGCCGGGCAGTTCGTAGCTGTAGTCGTCGGCGAACTCGGGCTGGTTCGGGCGCAGCGGATCGCTGCCCGGCAGCCACGGGTCGAGGATGTGGATGCGGTTGCCCTCCGGCGAGAGCACGAACACCGTGGTCACCCCGGCGCCGCCCACCGGTTGCTGCTTGCCGGTCGGATCGGTCCAGAAGCCCTGCTGGCGGAACGGGATCAGCTGCACGTACTCCGGGTCCAGCCACGACAGGCTCCACGCGCGGGAAGCGGGCCGCACCTGGGTGCTCGTGGGATCGAGCCAGATGGGCGACCCGAAACGCGCCGTCCACCACCACAGTTCGGGGGTCTGATCGGCCAGGTCCATGGTGAACACCCGCCCGCCCGGCACCACCGCGACCAGCCTGCTGCGATCCACCGAGATCGAGCTGATGTGCCCGCGCAGGCAGTTGGGCATCGGCGCCACCCGCCAGCCCGATTCCCCCTCGAAGGCCTTCACATACAGGTTCCCGTCCAGCAGGGCGTACTGCCAGGCCTCGTTGAAACCACCCGTGGGGGTGCGCATCTCGATGCGGGCGGGCAGCCGTTCGGCGACTCCGGCGGGGGCGAGCGGCATGGTCAGCAGGCCGATGCCGGTATTGGGGAAGTGCATCGGCAGCGGCCAGGCGCCCGCCCGGCCGGGGAGGGTGAGCGCGGCGCAGCTCAACCCCTCCGGCAGTACCCCGAAGGGCCACCATTCGTCGGCCACCGCCGGGCCACTCGCTGCCACGGTTGCCGCGGTGAGTGCGGTGGCAACCAGTCCGGACCAGCCTCGACGCATCGACGATCACACCTTTCGATCACCGGGTGCCGACACCCGGGAACACGGGTAACGCGCGAATGACCCGGGGTGCGCACACCCCGGCGAACCTCAGGAGCGGTCGAACGCTATCAGCACGGACCCCGAACACAGCGCAGCCGCCCGGAGATCCGGGCGGCCGCGGGGGTGATCGGGTGCTCAGGCGTCGAGATCGCTGGCGACGAGCTCGGCGATCTTGTCCAGGGTCGGCTGGTCGTCACTGGTGACGACCACCTCCGCGCCCTGACCCGCGCCGAGGGTCATGATCATCAGCGCCGACCCCGCGTCGACCGGGTCGCCGCCGACCAGGCCGATGGTGACGGGAACGCCTGCCGCGCCGACGGCTTCGGCGATCAATGCGGCGGGCCGGGCGTGCAGGCCGACCGAGGAACCGACGGTGACGGTGGTGCTGGCCATGGGATATCTCCTTGTGTGCGAACGGACTACGCGGTGGTGGGGACGGGGGACGAGGTACGGACGAATTCCTTGGCGAGGGTGACGCACAGCGCGGCGACGACGGTGCCCACCAGCAGCGAGACCACGAACCAGCCGACATGGCCCATGGCGAAGAACACGAAGATCCCGCCGTGCGGCGCGCTGAGCGTGACGTCGGTGGCCATCACCAGGCCGCCGGTGATCGCGCCGCCGACCATCATCGACGGCAGTACCCGCAGCGGGTCGGCCGCGGCGAAGGGGATGGCGCCCTCGGAGATGAACGAGGCGCCCAGCAGCCAGGCGGCCTTGCCGTTCTCGCGTTCGGCCTCGGTGTAGAGGCGCGGGCGCAGCAGTGTCGACAGGGCCATGGCCAGCGGCGGCACCATGCCCGCCGCCATCACCGCGGCCATGATCCGCAGCGTCGCCGGATCGGTGACCGACAGGCCCGCCACCGCGAACGAGTACGCGGCCTTGTTGACCGGGCCGCCGAGGTCGAAGCACATCATCACGCCCAGGATGACACCGAGCGCGATCGCGGAGGTGCCGGACAGGCCGTTGAGCCAGTCGGTGAGACCGTTGGTCACCGCCGCGAGCGGCTTGCCCAGCAGCACGAACATGGCGACACCGACGATCAGCGAGGCGAGCAGCGGAATCACCACCACGGGCATCAATCCGCGCGCCCACACCGGTACCGGCAGTTTCGCGACCCCGAGCGCCGCGAATCCGGCGACCAGACCGCCCACCAGACCACCCAGAAATCCCGCCCCGACGAACACGGCGACGGCACCGGCGGTGAAACCCGGTGCCAGGCCGGGCCGGTCGGCGATGGCGAAGGCGATGTACCCGGCCAGTGCCGGGACCAGGAAGGCGAAGGCGAGCGCGCCGATCTGATACAGGACGGCACCGAAGTAGGTGGCCAGGCCGCCGTCGGGGAGATCGGTGAGGGAGTTGTCCAGCACGATCGTCTTGGCGGTGTCGGAGATCTCGTAGCCGCCGAGCAGGAAGCTCAGCGCGATGAGCAGGCCACCCGCGGCGACGAACGGGATCATGTAACTCACGCCGGTCAGCAGGATCTGGCGCAGGCGGGTGCCCCAGCCGATGCCCTTGGCCGCCTGGTCGGGACCGGGTGCCGTGCCGCCGACTGTGGCGGCGCCCGGTGTGGTGCTCGCGGTGACGGCCTCGGCGATCATGGCGTCGGGTTCGTTGATGGCGCGTTTGACCCCGGACTCGACCACCGGCTTGCCCGCGAACCGGCCCCGCTCCTTCACGCCCACATCGGTGGCGAAGACGACGGCGTCGGCCGCGGCGATGGTGGCGGCGTCGAGGGTGGCGCCGCCGCTGGAGCCCTGGGTCTCCACGGTGACCTCGACCCCCGCCCGCTCTCCGGCGGCGACCAGGGAATCTGCCGCCATGTAGGTGTGGGCGATGCCGGTCGGACAGGCGGTGACGGCGATAATCCGGGGGCGCGGTCCCGAGTCGGCGCGCACCTTGTCGGTGGATACCGCCCCAGCTGACTTGTCGGCGCCTGATCCGGTGACGGTATCGGAACCGGTTGGTGTGGAACCGGATTCGCTCCCGGCGACACTCGCCTGTGACACGGCGCCCGTTGTGGCGGTGGCGCCGGTGGTGGCGGCCCCGGCACTGCCTGCGGGCCGGTCACCGCCCGCGGTTGACGGAGTCGGCGCGATGGCCTCGTCGACCAGCGCGACGATCTCCGCCGGGGTCGCGGCCGAGCGCAGGCTCGCCACGAAGTCGGGGCGGACGAGCGCACGGGCCAGCGCCGACAGCAGTTTCATGTGTTCGGCGCCCGCGCCGTCCGGGGCGGCGATGAGGAACACCAGGTCGGCGGGGCCGTCGGTGGCGCCGAAGTCGACCTTCGGGGCGAGACGGGCGAAGGCCAGCGACGCCGAGGTGACGGCGGGGACGCGGCAGTGCGGGATGGCGATGCCGCCGGGCAGCCCGGTGGCCGACTGCGACTCCCTGGCCAGCGCGGCCGCGCGCACCTCGGCGGCGTCGCTCGCGCGTCCCGCCGCGGCGAGCAGGTCCGCCAGGGCGGTGATGACCGCGTCCTTGTCGGTACCCAAGTTCGTATCGAGGGTGATCAGGTCGGTGGTGATGATCGGAGCGGCCATCGTCGTGTCTTTCGGGAGTGGGGGTGGTGCGGGGGTCGGCGGAATCAGTCGGCGTGGGATGGGGATGGGGTGGTCGACGGGTCGGCACCGGTCGGTGTCCGGGCCTCCAGCGGTACTGCCGTGACCAGGTCGAGGGCGATGTCGGCGGCGGTCGGCAGTTCGGTGCCGGGCAGGGCCGCGGCGGCGCTGCCGAAGGCGACGGCGTGCCGCAGCCGATCCGCCGGACCCGCACCGGCGAGGTCGGCGATCAGATATCCGGCCAGCGCCGAATCTCCCGCGCCGACCGTGCTGCGCGCGACGATCGGCGGGGCGGCGGCGAACCAGGCGCCCTCGCCGGTCACCAGCACCGCCCCCGCCGCGCCGAGGGTCGCCAGGACCGCGCCGACTCCGCGTTCGAGCAGGGCCGTCGCGGCATCGGCCGCGGCCGCGGGATTCTCGAGGTCACGCGGGTCGCGGCCGGTGAGCTGGGCCAGCTCGTCGGTGTTCGGCTTGACGAGATCGGGTGCGGTGACCGGGGATTCGCCGAACAGCGCGAGCAGAGGCGCGTCGGAGGTGTCCACGGCGATGCGGGGACCGGCCCCGTGCGTGGCGGTGGACAAGGTGGCGACGAGCCGCGCGTACCAGTCCTCCGGCACACCCGGCGGCAGCGAGCCGGACAGCACGATCCATTCCGCCCCGGCGGCCGACTCGACCAGCAGTGCGGTGAGCGCGGCGAGGTCCGGCCCGGTCAACGGGCGACCCGGTTCGTTGATCTTGGTCGTGGTGCCGTCGGTCTCGGCGATGGTCAGATTGGTCCGTGGCTGACCGGGCACCGCCACGGTGCGGTACGCGATGCCCGCCGTCCGCAGGCCGGTCACCACCGGGTCGTCCTCGGCGCCGGGCAGTACGGCCGTCACCGGCACACCGCCACCGGCGACCACGCGCGCCACATTCACACCCTTGCCGCCGGGATGGGAGGTGACCTCGCTCGCCCGGTGCACCTGCCCGCGCCGCAGCGGCTCGGTGAGCGTCACGGTCCGGTCGACGCTCGGGTTCGCGGTCAGCGTGACGATCACGCGATCACCACCTGGATACCCGCGGCGACCAGCTCCGCGTGGGTGCCCGCCGGGATGCCGGAATCGGTGACCAGTACATCGATGTCCCCGACGGTGCCGAAGCGGACGAAGTCCTCCCGGCCGATCTTGTCCGCGTCGGCGACCACCACCACCCGGTCGGCCGCGGCGATCATCGCGCGCTTCACGGCCGCCTCCTCCGGATCGGGGGTCGACAGGCCGTGGCGCAGGGTGAGCGCGTTGGTGCCGAGCAGTGCGACATCGACGCGCAGCTCACCGAGCAGCCGCAGCGTCTCGGCGCCCACCGCGGCCTGGGTCACACCGCGCACCCGCCCGCCGAGCAGTTGCACCCGCACCCCGGCGAAACCGGTGAGCCGGGCGGCGATCGGCAGGGAGTTGGTGACCGCGACGAGGTCCAGATCGGTGGGCAGGGCCGCCGCGACGCGGGCGGTGGTGGTGCCCGCGTCGAACAGCACGCTGCCGCCCGCCGCGGGCAGGAACGGCAGGGCCAGCGTGGCGATGCGGTCCTTCTCGGCCGCGCGGGTGCCCTCGCGTTCGGCGGTGCCCGGTTCGAGGGTGGTGAGCGCGCCGGAGCCGACGGCCCCACCGTGCACCCGCCGGATCAATCCGAGCCGGTCGAGTACCGCCAGGTCGCGGCGCACGGTCTCGGTGGTGACCCCGTACCGGTCGGCGAGTTCGGCGACGGAGACGCGGCCGCGATCCCCGATCAGGGCCGCGATGGCCTGCTGCCGTTCCTCGGCGTACATGGGTTCCTCCCGCTCGGTGAATCTGTACTCCTGTTGTTTTATGCCCGTTTGTGTGGCTTTGTCAATGGATTTTCGTGAGCCGAGTCACAATCGTTGCCGGTACCGCAGTGTCAGCCGTCACGCCTTCGGGTGTCGGGTGATCGTCATCACGGCGAGAAACGGTGCAGGTCAAGGGATTTCGGTCGAGTCGTCACGCCGCCGTTACGCGCACCGCCGGTGATCGACACGTGCGCGGGTGAGGCTCACCCGCATGAGGCGATTCGCAGTGCGACCCCGTGTCACGGCGCTGGCCTGCGAGGTGTGCGGGCGGCTGCCGCACCCCGAGCGCAGACGGCTGGCGCTGGCCAAACTCGCGGCGGTGTTCCCGGTGGAGCTGGCGCTGCACGCGCTGGTCATCCACCTGCACCCGCCCTACCTGCTCACCGTCACGCTGCTCACGATCACCACCACGATCCTGGTGATCTGGGTCGTCGAGCCCTCGGCCATGCGGGTACTCGGCGGCTGGCTGCACGGCCCGGAACTACGGCACCGCGACCGGATCGACGGAGCGCCCGCGCTGTGGCGCATCCGGGTGCGCCTGGCCGACCGCCCCGGTGCGCTGGAGACCCTCGCCAAACACCTGGCCCAGCGGGAGGTGAACATCCTGACCGTGCACGTGCACCAGCTCGAGGACGCGGTGCTCGACGAACTCGTCGTCGCCGCGCCCGCGGAGGTCACGGTGCACAGCATCACCTCGGCGGTGGTGCAGGCCGGTGGGTCGGGGGTGCGGGTGTGGCCCGCGTCGGTGCTCTCGCTGATCGACGGGCAGACCAAGGCGCTCACGATCGCCGCGCGCATCGTCGGCGATCCGGACGAATTGCCCTTGGCCGTGGCGGAACTGCTCGGGGCGCGCTATCTGGCGCCCGGCACGCCCGCGGTCGCGGACTCGGGGGCGGGCACGGTGCTGGCGCTGCATAGTGCGGAGCGGCGGTGGGAATTCGCGCGGCCCGACGAACCGTTCACGCCCGCCGAGATCGCCCGCGCGCACCGGCTGGCCGATCTGGCGGCGCTCACCGCCCGGCGACGCTGAGGCTCAGTCGAATCCGAGATCGGCGGTGAGCGGATCGCGCAGGGCGCCCTCGGCGGCGCGCAGCCGGTCGGTGACGGAGGTGAGCAGGTCCATGGAGTCCTGGGACAGGCCGAGGGCGAGCCGGGTCAGCCGGCGGGTGGCGGCACACGTGATGCGCTCGGCCAGGAGGGCGTCCGGGTCGGCGGGTGCGGCCGAGTGTTCGACGACGGTCACGACAGGGGCACTCACAATCTCGGAACGCGCTGCTGGATACGCTGCTGCCTATTTTCGAGTATGACGCAGCTTACATCCACCCTGCGGTCCATGACCCCCGGCAGGCATGGGAAAGTTCAGCGATGAGTCAGTTCGCCGACTATCAGAACGAGATCTACCTGGCCGCGCTGGGTGGGGTCCAGCCCGATTTCCCCATGGACTACGCCACCCTCGAGCACAAGGCCGCCGCCGCGCTGCCCGACACCCTGCTCGACTACATCGCCGGTGGCGCGGGCGACGAGCTCACCCAGCGCCGCAACGCCGAGGCGTTCGCCGACTGGGGTCTGGTGCCGCGCATGCTGGTCGGCGCCACCGAACGCGACCTCACCGTCACCGCGTTCGGCCACACCTTCGCCAGTCCGCTGTTCCTGGCGCCGGTCGGCGTGATCGGCCTGGTCGGCGAGAACGGGCACGGCGATATCGCGGTGGCGAAGGCGTCGGCGCAAACCGGTGTGCCCGCGATGTATTCGACGCTCATGGAGGACCCGCTCGAGGACGTGCGCCCGCACGCAGGCGACACCCCCTCCTTCTTCCAGCTCTACACCCCGAAGAACCGTGAACTGGCCGAGAGCCTGGTGCGTCGCGCCGAGGCCGCGGGCTACGCGGGCATCACCGTCACCCTCGACACCTGGGTGCCCGGCTGGCGCCCGCGCGATCTGGCCAGCGGCAACTTCCCGCAGCTGCGCGGCCACGTGCTCAAGAACTACACCAGCGACCCGGTCTTCCAGCAGATGGTCGGCTCCGACGATCCCAAGCTCATTGTCCTGCACTGGATCGCGACCTTCGGCAACTCGCTGACCTGGGACGACCTCACCTGGCTGCGCTCGCTGACCGACCTGCCGATCATCCTCAAGGGCATCTCGCATCCCGAGGACGCCCGCAAGGCCATCGATTTCGGCGCCGACGGCATCTACTGCTCCAATCACGGTGGGCGCCAGGCCAACGGCGGGCTCAGCGCGCTGGAGACCCTGCCCGCCGTCGTCGCGGCCTGCGACGACCGGGTGCCGGTGCTGTTCGACTCCGGCGTGCGCTCGGGCGCCGACGTGGTGAAGGCGCTGGGCCTGGGCGCGACGATGGTCGGTATCGGCAGGCCCTATGTGTACGGGCTGGCGCTGGGCGGGGTGCGCGGCCTGGTGCACGTGCTGCGCAGCTATGCCGCCGAGGCCGATCTGCTCATGGCCGTCAACGGCTACCCGGATGTGGCCGCGGTGCGCGAGAACATCCGGCCGACCACCCGGGGCAACGCCGCGCGCGGCTGAGTCACCGGGTCCGGTCACCCGCGGCGGGAGCGGTTTTCGGGGCCCGGCGGCGGACTCGGGGCGGAACATGTCGGTGCCGTGCGGCATCATCGGTGCACACCACGCAGAAGTACGCCACGCACCAACCTTCCGGAGTCCACGATGTCCTCGCCGAGCACCAAGTCCGCATCCCGCCGATCCGCCCCGCAGATTCTGTCCGAGGCCGAGCTCGCGCGCATCGCGGGCGAGCTCGCCGAGGGAAAACCGCCGATGGTGTGGTTCACCGCCGCCGCCGTCGGTGTGGCCGAAGGGAAATCGGGCAAGGTCGTCGCGCTGGGCGACCCGGCCGACGGTGACTTCCTGCAGGTGCGCCCCACCGGTTCCAAGGATGTGCTCTCGTTCGGCCCGAGCGAGGTGACGCTGACCAAGCCGGCCCGCGGTACTGCCGCGGCGCCGAGCAATCGAAAGGAAACCACTGTGACCCAGCCGTCGACCCCGCCGAGCGCCGCTCCGACGCCGCCCCGCTCGCTCGCGTCGGTGCCCGCCGAACCCGCGGCCAAGCCGGCCCCGGCACCCGCTCCGGCGCCCGCGGCGGCTGCGGGGACCGCGCGTCCGGCCAAGGCGCCCGCGGCGCGCAAGCCCAAGGCGCCCGAGGTGACCGTCACCCTCACCGGCACGGCCGACGGGGAGTGGACCGTCGATGTGGTCAACGGCAAGAAGCGCAGTGTGAAGGGCATGGCCGTCACCAGCGCGGCGGTCGCGCAGGCGGCCAAGATCCTGCACCCCGAGGTCGCCGAGGTCGTCGCGGGAATCCTGGAGGCGGCCCGGGGCGCCCAGCAGCAGAAGGTCGCCCAGTTGCAGGCCGAACTGGAGGCGGCCAAAAGGCTCCTCGCCGAACTCGGTGACTGACTGACCGCCGCTACACCGCGGTGCTGGTCGGTTCGGTGGTGTGCAAGAGACTGGGGCGCAGCGGTTTTCGCAGGTCGTCGTGGAAGGCCAGACCGAGGCTGTATTCCTTCGCGTGGTACATGGCGGCATCGGCGCGGCGGAGCAGGTCGTAGACGGTGGTGTCGGTGGGGCGGGTGCTCAGACAGGCGACGCCGATGCTGGCCGTGACGGGGATCTCACCGCAGCTCAGGTCGAAGGGCCGCACGAAGGCACCGAGCAGTTGCTGGGCCAGCACGGCGGCCTCGGCTCTGGTGCGCGGGGCCAGGACCACGAATTCGTCGCCGCCGTAGCGGGCGGTGACATCGGCGCGGCGGGTGGTGCGCCGGATGCGGGAGGCGGCGTGGGCGATGAGTTCGTCGCCCACGGCGTGCCCGTAGCTGTCGTTGACGCGTTTGAAGCCGTCGAGATCGATGAACAGCAGGCACAACGGCTTTCCGGCCCACTCCGTGCGGTGGCGGTGCGGGGCGCGCAGCAGTGCGCCCCGGTTGAACAGGCCGGTCAGCAGGTCGTGGTCGGCCTGGTACTGGGCGCGGCGTTCGCTGCGCAGGCTGCGGGCGATGGCGCGTTCGCTGCGTACCAGCACGCCCACGAGCAGCAGGGTGAGCAGTAGGCAGATCACCACCCGGTCGCCCGGCCCGAGATCGGCGCCGACCACGCTCACCAGCGACGCGGCCACCAGCGCCACCGCGATCGCGCCCGCGCGCCGGCGCGAGCGATGCGGGTGCACCTCGCCGAGGTGGTAGAGCGTGCCCATGCTGGGTTGCAGCGCGGCCAGCCCGGCGAGCAGGTAGGCCCATTGCTGCGGCACCGCGGCCAGTTCGGCGTCGATGACGAGAGTTCCCGCCGCCGTGAGACTTTCGACGAGCCCGCCGACGAGCACGGCCACCATCGCCGCCTGCAGCAGGCGCAGCGAGGTCGCCGAGCCGACCACGGTGGCCAGCGAATGCGCGAGCACGGTCAGCAGCACCGCGTGGATCACCGGGTAGCTCGCGGCGAAGGTGGTGTCGAGCCCGACGCCGTGGCGCAGGATCGGGGAGATCAGGAAGGTCCACGACGCCAGCAGCGCGCTGAGCCCGATCAGGGTCGAATCCAGCCAGAGGTCGCGGGCGTTGCCGAAGCGGCGCGGTTGCAGCCAACCCACCGCCGCGATCCCGAGACACAGGTAGGCGGCCAGCGTGCACAGGTCGTCGACCGGATGCCAGGCCGCATGCAGGCCCAGTTCACGTATCGCGGTGCCCAGGGCGAACAGCGGCACCGACGCGGCCAGCAGATACCACGGCAGGCGGTGTGCGGGACGGTGCCTGCGCAACCCGTAGCCGATCATCGCCAGGCTGCCCGCCACGATCACCACGAGCAGCGAGAACGACAGCGCGCGAGCCCCGAACAGTGGTGCGAGCAGCACGGCCCCCGCCGCGCCGAGCAGTACCGCGTACCACCGCAGGCTGCCGTGGCGTGTCTCGCTGATGGTCATCAGCCCCCCTCGTCCTGCTAACCTGCGCACGCGACAAGCGCCGATCGAACGTGTGGCCGGTGAATGCTCGCGAGCACCGGTCGAGGAGCACCGGGTGGTGTTGTCCGAGCGAAATCCCCAGCCGGCTCGCGCCGACGCTCACAACCTTGACAACTCACTCGATCATGACACGTGCGACGGCGTGTTGTCGCCCCGTTGACCGGTTTGCCGGAAACCGATTTCGCCCCCGGAAGAAGGGACTGCCATGGACAGGTGGATCGCCCCCGGCCGGGTGAACATCATCGGCGAGCACACCGACTACAACGACGGCTTCGTGCTGCCGATCGCGCTGTCGCTCGGCGTCGTCTGCGCCGCCGAGCCGCGTGCCGACCGGCGGGTCCGGCTGACCTCGGTCCAGCGGCCCGGTGAGCTCATCGAATGCTCGCTGGATGCACTTGGGGCGCAACAGGATCAGCTGCCCGGTGGGCGCGCTATCCGCTCGGCGTCGTCCACGAATTCGTCCGCCGTGGGCTGCCCGTCGGCGGCGTTCGCCTCGACCTCGACGGCACCGTGCCGATCGGCGCCGGGCTGTCGTCCTCGGCCGCGCTGTGCTGCGCGGTGGCGCTCGCCCTGCGCGACCTGTTCACCCCCGACCTGGGGAAACGCGCGCTGATCGATATCGCCCGCGCCGCGGAGAACCACTTCGCGGGAGTGCCGACGGGCCTGCTCGACCACTCGGCCTCGATCCTGTGCACCGCGGGCCACGCGCTGTTCCTCGATGTGCGCGCCTTCAACGCCGCGAATGCTGGTGCCACCGAACAGATTCCGTTCGATCTCGCCGCCCACGACCTGGCGCTGCTGGTCGCCGATACCGGTCAGCCCCACGACCTGTCCGACGGCGCGTACGCCGAACGCGGGGCCCAGTGCGAGGCCGCCGCGGCGGCGCTGGGACTGGCGTCACTGCGCGACGCCGACGCCGACGACCCGGCCCGGCTGGCCGATGAGGTGTTGCGGCGCAGGGCCACTCACGTCGTCACCGAGAACGCCCGGGTCCTCGCGGTCGCCCAGCGGTTGCGCGCGGGTGCCGACCCGCGTGTCGTCGGACCCCTGCTCACCGCGTCGCACGACTCCCTGCGCGACGACTTCGAAGTCTCCACGCCCGCACTGGATCTCGCGGTCACCGCCGCGCTCGAGCACGGCGCCCACGGTGCCCGGATGATCGGCGGCGGCTTCGGCGGCAGCGTGCTCGCGCTGGTCGACCACACTGCCGTCGACCGGGTGCGCCGGGCCGTCCTGGACCGGTTCGCCGCCGAAGCCCTGGCCGCGCCTCGCGTGTTCCCGGTCGAACCCGCGGCGGGTGCGCGGCGCCTCACCTGATGGCGTGTACCGGTGCACGGCGACGGTGGGGTTCGCTGACACCGCTGCGACCGTGACGGTCAGGACCCGAAGCTCCCGGTGTCGAGACTGCCGCCGCCCTGACATCCGGGGGTCTCCGGGTCCGGCGTCGGTGTCCCGGGTGGCGCGGGGGCGACGACCACGGTTTCCGAGACCGTCTCCGAACCCTGGGTGAGGGTGATGGTGCGGGTTCCGGCCACGGTCGGGGTCCATGCGATGCTCATTCCGGCCGCGTCCATGCCCGGGTCGAAGCGGCGGAAGCAGGTGCCGTTGTCGTCGGCGGTCACCATGGCGGAGCCGAAGATCGAGGAGCCGACGGTGGCGAACAGGTGGGTGGTGGAGCCGACCACGAAGCCGCCGGGTGGCGGGGTGGCGCGCAGGGTCAGGATGCCGCTGGGGGAGGTGTCGGCGGCGGCGGTGGGCAGGGCGGTGGCCGCCACGACGGCGGTGGACACGGCGACGGCGGCGCCCCAGCCGAGGCGGCGGCGCGTGGTGCTGGGTGTACTACTCATGGGCGAACGCTAACGCCACAACCAAACCGGGGGCGCCGTCACGCCTGGGTGGCTCCCGCGATGCCGTCCTGGACGACGAAACTCGCGCGGTCGGCGATCGGGGCGCCGGGGCGGGTGACGTACGGGACGACCCGGAAGTCGCTGCGCCACAGGCGATGATCGAGCTCGACGCGGACGTACCCGCGCTGGCGGTTGTAGAACTTCATGTCGGGGTTGGCGGCGAGCAGGACGCGGCCGGTGTCGGTGAGATCGGCGCCGTCACCGCCGGTGGTGATGGAGGTGCCGGTGAATTCGGTGGCGACCACGGCCGAGGCGGGGTCGCTGTAGTCGCGGCGCAGGTCGGCGACATAGTTCTCGTGCCGGTCGCCGGTGATCACCACCAGATTGCCCGCCGCGCGATCGGCGGCCGCGCCGAGCACCGCGTTGCGGTCGGCGACGTAGCCGTCCCAGGCGTCGGTGCCCACCAGCAGCGCCGGGCCGGGGTCGTAGTCGGATTGCGCCATGGCGACCTGATTGCCGAGCACCTGCCAGCGGGCCGGTGAGGTGGCCAGGCCGTCGACGAGCCAATCACGCTGGGCCGCACCGAGAATTGTGCGTCCGGTATCGAAGCGTTCGGCGCAGCCGGTGACCGCGGTGCCGTCGCCGCAGGCCAGTGCGGAACGGTACTGCCGGGTGTCGATCATGGTGAACTCGGCCAGGTCGCCGAAGCGGTAGCGGCGGTGCAGGTGCATGTTCGGCCCGATCGGCAGCTGGGCGCGGCGCATCGGCTGATACTCGTACATCGCCTGGAAGGCCGCGGCCTTGCGGCGCCGGAACAGCGGCGGCAGGCGGTGGATGTCGAAGCCGAGACCGGGATGCGCACCGGCCCAGTTGTTGTCGACCTCGTGGTCGTCGAGGGTGACCAGCCAGGGGAACGCCGCGTGCGCGGCTTGCAGCGGTGCCTCGGACTTGGCCTGGGCGTAGCGCAGCCGGTAGCCGGTGAGATCCACCGCTTCCCCGGCGAGCTGCGGCGGCATGCTCGCCCCGCGCCGGGCCAGCAGCCAGGAGGTCTCGTAGATGTAGTCGCCCAGGTGGACGACCAGATCCAGGTCCTCGGCCGCCAGATGGTCGTAGGCGGTGTAGTAGCCGGAACTCCAGGACTGACACGAGGCGAACGCGAACCGCATCCGCGCGGTCGCGGTGTCGGCTGCGGGCGCTGTCCGGGTGCGTCCGGCCGGGGAGATCGCCGAGCCCACCCGGAACCGGTAGTGGTACCAGCGATCCGGTGCGAGTCCGGCGATCTCGGGGTGCACGCTGTGGCCGAGAGCGCGGGTGGCCACGGCCTCGCCCCGGCCGACCACCCGCGCGAACCGTTCGTCCTCGGCGACCTCGTATTCCACGGTGACCGGCGCGACCGGCATCCCGCCGTAGCCGTCGGGCGCGAGCGGGTCCGGTGCCAGCTTCGTCCACAGCACGAAGCCGTCCGGCGTCGGCTCGCCCGAGGCGACACCCAGCGAGAACAGGTCGTCGCCGGGGCGGCGCGGGGCGGCGAAGCGGGCGCTGCTCGCCGCCGAGGCGCCCACCGCGGCCGCGAGCGACCCGGCGACGCCGTAGCGCAGCAGCTGCCTGCGGGACACCGCCATCGCCCGTGTTCCTTTCGCCGCCGACCGGAGATCACTGTCGATTCTGTCCGGTTTCCGCGCGCGCGGCGAGTCCCGGACCCGCCCGTGGCCGGTCCGGGACGCGATACCCGCTACTTCGCGGGCGGGGTGAACGGGGCGTTGATGGTGGTGAAGTACTGGATCGCCGCCCGGACCGCGACCGGTGCCGCGATGAGGACCTGCCCGGCCAGCGCGCCCAGCGAGCCGACGGCGAGGATGCCGCCCAGGCAGCCCACCGCGGCGGCGGGAATGAACGGACCGAACAGTCCGATGATGGTGGCCGAGGCGACCGTCGCGCCGACGACGCCGCCGAGCACACAGCCGACCGCCGCGCCGCCCAGGCCACCGACCAGCGCGCCGATCGCGGCACCGAGGCTGATGGTGCTGGTCATCCGCGACCAGGCGGCCTGTTCGCGGTCGTATTCCGACTTCCACGGCGCCTTGTCCTCGAACGGCAGCGCCACCGGCTTGTAGACGGCCTCGGCCATGTCGAGTTCGGGGGTCAGGGTGGCGCTGCGGCCGGAGATCTCGGCGGCGATCGGGAATTCGAAGTCGTCGAGGCGGAAGTGCAGCGGGGTGGCGGCGACGGTGGTGCCGTCGGCGGCCAGCACCTTGAACGCGCCGTCCTCGGCGACCAGCGAACCCGCGTCGGTGGTGATGTGGGAGACGCCGTCGATCGCCTCGGCGGTGAAACCGATCGGCGCGGGGTCCGCGTGCGCGGTGCCCACGGTGACGGTGCCCGCGGTGAGCAGGGCGGCGGTGGCGAGGGCGAGCGTGGTGAACTTCATGGTGAACCTTCAGCTGGAGCGTCCGCGGGCATGCGTCATCGCGACGGCACCCGGGACGGGAAAGTGTGTGGCGGCGCGGCGGTTTCGCCGCGCCGGGTGGGGGAGTGGGTCAGGCGTCGGGGTAGGCGCGCGCGGCCAGGCCGAGCGCGACGTCGACGAGCAGGAAGGCGAGCAGGCTCAGCCCGACCAGCGGGATGAACCAGCCGACCGCGACCGCGACGCCGACCAGTGGCACGGCCAGCCACGGCGAGGTCCGCCGCAGGACCCCGCGCCGCGGCGGCGTGCCGAGGGCCAGGCGGGTCGCCTTGCGGGTCGGCCTGCGCTGCCACCACATGACGTAGCCGAGTACCGCGACGGTGATCAGGCCGAGCATGATCGCCAGCAGCAGCAGCTGATTGGGCAGCCCGAACAGCAGGCCCATGTGGAAGGCGATGCCCCAGTTGGTGAGCTTGGCCATCAGCGGCCAGTCGGCGTAGGCGAGCCGGTCGGTCACCGTGCCGCTCGCGCCGTCGACGGCGACCGCGTCGATGGTGTAGGTGCCCGGCAGGCGGATCTCCTTGACGACGAACGCCTGCTCGGGCTTGCCGGGAATGGCGATCTCGGCGCCCTGGGTGATGCCCTCGGCCTTGGCCACCGCGAACACCTGGTCGAGCTGGGCGATGGTGGCCGCCGGGTCGGCCGGGGCGGGGGCGACGGTGCCCGCGCTGTGGTGGTCGCCGCCGACGGGCTGGGCCGGTCCGGTCGCGCCGGGCAGGGTCGCGGTGACGGCGGGGGTGGTCCAGCTGAGTTCCTGGCGCAGCTTCGTGACGTTCTCGCCCGCGTAAGTCGACCAGGTCATGCCGGTGGCCGAGAGCAGCAGCGCCACCGGCAGCACCCACAGCCCGATCGCGCCGTGCCAGTTCATCTTCCGTCGCCGGGGCTGGGACAGATCGGGGGCCAGCAGCCAGCGCGCGTCGTTGCGGGCGCGGCGTTTGCGCACCCGCCGCACCCACAGCACCAGCCCGAACAGCGCGATCACCCACAGCCAGGACGCGGCCAGCTCGCTGTAGAGCCTGCCCGGTTCGCCCAGGTGCAGGCTGCGATGGAGCTCGCTGAGCCAGGCCCGCAGCGGCAGCGCGCCGCCACTGCCGTAGACCACGGCCTCGCCCACCGGCTGCGCGGTGTGCGGGTCGACGAAGACCGACAGGCGCTCGGAATCACCCAGCGACGGGTCGTTGAACAGCACCCGGGTGGTGTCACCCGGTCCGGGAGCGGGGGCGACGGCGACCGGGGTGAGATCCGGCCGGGCCGCGACGGCGGCACCGACCTGCGCGGAGATCGCCTGGTCGGGGCCGGTGGTGTCGACGTGCAGCAGATCGCGCGAGACGATCTGCTCGAGTGTCGGCGCGATGGCGTAGAGCGCGCCGGTGAAGGCCGCGATGAGGATGAACGGGGCGACGAAGATCCCCGCGTAGAAGTGCAGGCGCAGCGCCAGCGGCGCCAGGCGCGGGGTCCGGCGCGTGCCGGGTGATGGGGTCGCCGAGGGGTCGACCTCGGCCGGACGGACGTCCGTGATGCTCATGATGATTCGTTTCTGCCAGGGCTGGAACCCGGTGACACACGGACAGGCAGGCGCTGCCGGGGCCGTGGAGTACCTGGCCGATGCTGATGCGCAGGCGGCATCACCCGTGCGGTCAGTGCATCGGGGAGATCGGCCGGAGATTGCGGCGTCGGGACAGCGCACGGCGAAGGTCCGTGCACCGGGTGAGGGAGATCAGAAAGGAATCGCGAGCGGGGGACCGCGGGTGCGCAGGGCTTGCGCGGCGAAGATCCGCAGGATGACGCGGTCGCGGTGGACCAGGCGCAGCGGCGCCGGGTCGGGAATGCGGGGAGTGCGGTAGCGCAGGGGCAGGACGCGCGCCAGGACGGCGGCGCCGACGCGGTAGGCGGCCTCGGCACCGAGGATGACGGCGGCGGCCAGGATCGCGGCCACCAGGTGGGCGCTGAGCATGCCGAGGCCGAGTGAATCGGCGCCGTGATGGGAGTGCCCTGACCAGCTCATGGTGGTGTGACCGAGCAACTGCCCACCCAGCAGCACCGCGGCCAGGCCGATCGCGCCGTGACGCAGCGGGCCGATACCCGCCACCACCGCACCGATCAGCGCCGAGACCGCGGCTAGCAGCGCCACGGTGGTACTTCCGGGCAGCGCGCCGCCCGCGGCCAGGCCGTGCGCGGCCAGCGACAGTGCCCCCGACATCGAGCCCGCGCAGGCACCGCGCAGCCGTGCGCCGACGGCACGCGACGGCGCGGACGCCTGCTCGAACTCGATGATCACCGGCTGATGATAGACGACCGGTATCAGCTCACTGCTCGTCGACCGTCATCTCGATCAGCGGCTTGCGCAGCAGTTTGCCGGTGGCGTTGCGGGGCAGTTCGTCGACGAAGATCACCTCGCGCGGCACCTTGTAGCGGGCCAGGTTCGCGCGCACGAACTCCTTGATCTCGGCGGCGTCGCGCGCGGACTCCGGGCCGGGCACCACGAACGCGCGCAGCCGCTTGCCGTAGTCGCGGTCGTCGACGCCCACCACGGCCGCCTCGAACACGTCGGCGCGGCCCGCGATGAGGTTCTCCACCTCGAGCGGGAAGACGTTCTCGCCGCCGGAGACGATCATGTCGTCGTCGCGGCCGTCGATGTAGAGCAGGCCGTCTTCGTCGAAATGGCCGACGTCACCGCTGGACATCATGCCGTCGACCATCTCCTTGGTGCGGCCGTCGGTGTAGCCGGTGAAGGCGAAACCGTTGTCCACGAAGATGGTTCCGGTGACATTCGGCGCGGTGATCGGCTTGCGGTTCTCGTCGAGCAGCACGATCCGGATACCGACCGGCGCCTTGCCCGCGGTGGTCGGCGCCTTGCGCAGGTCCTCGGGGGTGGCCACGGTCATCACCGCGCACTCGGTGGAACCGTAGAGGTTGTAGAGACTGTCGCCGAAGTAGTCCAGGGTGCGGGTCACCACGTCGGGGGCGATGGCCGAGCCCGCCGCGAAGATCACCTTCATGGTGCTCGGGTCGTATTTCGCCAGCACCTTCTCGTCGAGATCGAGGATGCGCTGGAGCATGGTCGGCACCACGACCAGCGAATCCGCCCGGTACTTCACGACATTGGCCAGCGTGGCCTCGGGATCGAACTTGCGCTGCTGGAAGATCACCCGGTTGCCCAGGGCCAGGCCCAGGGTGAACTGGGACAGGCCGGTGCCGTGGAAGATCGGCGCGGCCATGATCATGGTGCCGTTGTTGGGCAGCGGCACCCGGTCGACGAACTGCGCCGAGGCGAAGGGTGAGACCTTGTCGCGCGGGGCGCCCTTGGGCGTGCCGGTGGTGCCGCTGGTCAGGATGACCATGCCGCCGGGCTTGCCGGGCGCGCTCAGCGGCGCGGCCGACCGGCCCGCCGACAGCGACTCGACGGTGGGAATCGACGGGTCGACGCCGTGCGCCTCGTCGACCCAGGTGAGCACCCGCGGGATATCGGCGGGGATGGCGCTCATCAGGTCGACGAACTCGCTGTCGTGCAGCACCGCCTTGACCTTCTCGCGCGCGGCCACATCGGCGAACTGCGGCTTGGCGAACCCGGTGTTCATCAGCACCGCCCGCACACCCAGCTTGCCCGCGGCCAGCAGGCTCAGCACCATGCCGCGGTGGTCGCGGGCCAGCACCGCGACGACATCGCCCTCGGCGACACCACTGGCCCGCAGACCCCGCGCGAAGGCGTTGGACTGCTCGTCGAGCTGGCCGAAGGTCAGCTCACCGCGCTCGTCGACGATCGCGCCCGCGGTGGGCCGCGACTGCGCCGCGTGCATCACCACACCCGCGAACGGCCC
Source organism: Nocardia sp. NPDC004415 (assembly GCF_053602435.1). Lineage (NCBI taxonomy): Bacteria > Bacillati > Actinomycetota > Actinomycetes > Mycobacteriales > Nocardiaceae > Nocardia > Nocardia sp. NPDC004415. Next base: position 97,182 of record NZ_JBSGDP010000009.1, on the reverse strand, counting down.
GAACTTGGAGACGTTGAAGAACGAGCGGGCGGCATGGTCGGGGCGCAGCGGATTGAACAGCTTGCGGTCCACCATGACCTTGACGCCGAGAGCGAAATCGCCGGCGCGCCGGGCGGTGCCACCGAGCGCGGGCAGAGACAGAGACATGGAACAGCCTTCCGGCGGCGGCCCATGACGAGTAGGCCGGACCGCGTCCTCGAGATCCAGTGCTGGTGGTGACAGTATCAAGTACCCGCGGTTCCGGTGACAAGGAGTCTCAGGTACTCGCCGGTCTCACTGTGACACCTCATAGTCCACCAGCACCCGCCGCAGAATCTTGCCGGTGGCGTTGCGCGGCAGCTCGTCGACGAACACGACCTCGCGCGGCACCTTGAACCGGGCCAGGTTCGACTTCACGTGCTCCTTGATCTCGGCGGCCTCGACCGTGTGGCCGGGCTCCACCACGATGAAGGCGCGCAGCCGCTTGCCGAACTCGTCGTCGTCGACGCCGACCACCGCCACGTCGAACACGTCCGGCCGCTCGACGAGCAGGTTCTCCACCTCCTGCGGGAAGACGTTCTCGCCGCCGGAGACGATCATGTCGTCGTCGCGGCCGTCGACCATGAGCAGCCCGGACGGGGTGAAGTGGCCGAGATCGCCGCTGGACATGTAGCCGTCGATGATCTGCTTGTTGCGCCCGTCGGTGTAGCCCTCGAACGGGGCGCCGCTGCGCACGAAGATCCGGCCCGGCGTCTCGGCTGCCTCGATGCGCTGGTCGTTCTCGTCGTAGAGGCGCACCTCGCAGGTGATCGGCGAGCGGCCCACCGTGCCCGGCGCCTCGGCCAGTTCGGCCGGGTTGGCGATGCTGGCGATGGCCACCTCGGTGGAGCCGTAGAGGTTGTAGAGCACCGGGCCGAACGCCTCGGTGGCGCGGATGCACAGCTCCGGGGTGAGCGCGGACCCGGCGAACAGGATGACCTTCAGCGAGGACAGGTCGTACTTGGCGCGCACCTCGGCGGGCAGTTCGGTCATCCGGTGCAGCATGGTCGGCACCGCGACCAGCATCTCCACCTTGTGCTCGGCGATCGCGGCCAGGGTGGCCTCGGCGTCGAAGCGGCGGCGCATCACGATCTTGTTCGACAGGATCGAGCCGACCAGCCAGGTGCCCAGACCGGTGCTGTGGAAGATCGGGGACACGATCATCATGGTGCCGCGCTTGGGGAAGGGCACCCGGTCCACGAACTGCGCGGTGGCCATCGGGGTGACCTTGGTGCGCGGGGCGCCCTTGGGCAGGCCGGTGGTGCCGCTGGTGAGGATGATGAAGCCGCCTGGCTTGCTGGGGGCGGGCAGGTCGTCGGTGCTGTTGTTCGCGATGAGGTCGTCGAAAGTGGTTGCGCCCTCGGGCAGTTCGGTGCCCTCGTCGACCCAGGTGAGGTAGCGCGGCAGGTCGGTGGGCAGCGCGTCGAGCAGGCCGAGGAACTCGCTGTCGTGCAGCACCGCGCGCACGTGCTCGCGCTCGCAGACCTCGGCGAACTGCGGCTTGGCGAAGCCGGTGTTCATCAGCGCGATCCGCGCGCCCAGCTTGCCCGCCGCGATCATCGACATGATCAGGCCGCGGTGATCGCGCGCCAGCACCGCGATCACGGTGCCCTCGCCGATGCCGGCCGCCTGGAGCCCGCGGGCCACCGCGGTGGACTGCTCGTCGAGTTCCCGGTAGGTGAGTTCCCCGCGCTCGTCGGCCAGGGCGACCTGATCGGGTGCCACGCGGGCGGAATGCCGGACCAGGGTGGCCTGCGGGCCGTAGATCTTGGATTCCTTCATCGTCCGCAGGGTCTCGAGCGGCTTGGTCGGGTCGGAGACGCCGCGCGAACGCAGCACTCCCAGGGCCTTCACGCTTTCGAGCAGGTGGGACACGTTCACTCGGCTACCTCCGGGCTTCGCTGATCTGATGCTCACCGTAGCAGCCGGTATGCTCTACATCACAGTGTTCTAACCGGACAATTGGGATATTTCTCCGGTCACCGCTGCGCGCTGGCCAAGGTCGCGAGCAGCGGGACCAGTCTGGCCTCGGGAACCTCGAACCGGCCGCGCCCCGCGGTCTGCAACCAGCCGACCGCCGCGAGCTGGCGAAGGTGCTGGTAGATCTCGGCCGAGGTGCCCAATTCCTCGATCGCGGCGAGGTCGGCGGCTGTGCGGCGGCCATAGACGATCTCCTGCAGCAGTCGCAGGCGGACCGGATCGGCCAGCGCGGCAAGGCAATTGGCGGCCTCGATGGTCCACACATCGCCCACCACGGCGTCGGTGGCGAACTGGGCCTGCCAGTTCAGCTGCTCGCCGGTGGGCAGGTGCAGCGCACCCGCGAGCAGGACGCCGCCGTTGCGCGCCCCGGCGGCCTCGAACTCCTGCCGCAACCGGGCCACGGCCCACGGCAGGTCCGCCGCACCTCCGCCGGGCCGGTTCTCCAGGGCGGTGACCCGCCGTTCCAGTTCTTCGAGTCGGTCGACCAGATCCACGCGGTCAACCTACGCCACGCCGAAACCCTTGCGCCGCAATCCCACCCTCGCGCGCCCCGGAACGCGACGACGCACCCCGGCGCGGGACCGGGGTGCGTCGGGAACGATGTCGATCAGCGGGTGACGGCGCCGAAGGACGGCTGCTGGATGGTGCCCAGCTGGTAGGCGTAGCCGTCGGGGTGCTGCTCGTCGACCGGGACCGACCAGCGGTGCCACAGCGTGCCGTAGACCGCCGCGACGATCAGGCCGCCGCCGGTGTTGAGCGCCGCGGTGCGGATGGTGGTGTCGACCGGGACGTCCTGGTGCTCGGTGAGCACCGCGGTGCCGCTCTGCCCGTTGGACAGGTTCAGCCACATCACCTCGAGTTTGGCGCCGTTCTGGTTCGGCGAGATGGTGCCGGGGCCGCCGAAGAAGCCGAAGCGGAAGCCGTCGATGTCCAGGGCGATACCGGAGCCGTAGACGCCGGGGCCGCCGCCGTTCTGGCCGATGTCGGAGGTCGCGGGAATCTGGAACGGCTGCGCGGGCAGGGCCACCTCGACGGTGCCGTCCTCGGTCAGCGCGTCCAGCGCCGCCAGGGCGCCCTCGTTACCGGCGACGGAGGTGCGCAACTGCGCGACGGCCGCGGCCACGTCCACGGTCTGTGGCTCGGGATCGGCCACCGCGGGCGCGGCGAAGACGACGGCGATCGCGGCCGAGGTGGCGGCCACGGCGGTGGTGAGACGACGCATGAAGCTCAAATGATGCATAACCAGCTCTCCTCGAGTGTTCCTGGTACTGCTTTCACCCGAGCACCGTAACCGAGACGCGCATCACATCCGAGGCCACCCCGCTATCACGGCATGGGAGCGATCTGCACCTTGTATCCGCGATAGAGCTCCGGCTTGGCGGTCAGCACCGGCATGTCCAGGTGCTGGGCGGTGAACACCACCGGGGCGACCAGCGGCCAGTCGATGTGGTCGTCGGCCATCGGCACGGTGGTGCCGACGCGAATGGCGGTGGCGGCGTCGAGTTCGGCCCAGCGCACCGCGACGCGGTTGTCGAGCAGGCGGCCGAGCTCGTCGATGTTGTCCACCGCGCGCATGGCGGCCATCAGACTCACCGAGGGCACCACCATGATCCGGCGCTGCTGGGTGAACTGGCGCATGATCACCTGGCCGAACAGCGGCGATCTGGCCAGCGAGGTGAGCGCGGTGTGGTCGGCGACGCTCACCGCTCGCTCGCGGCCGTGCCGTTCAACGCGCGCATCAGGGTGCTCAGTTTCGCTTCCGCGTCGGCGATCTCGGCGGCGGAATGCTGTTTGATCCGGTCGTCGAGCCTGCCGAGGATCTGCTCGCGCAGATCATCGTTGAAGTACGCCGGGGGTAATGCCCCGTGCCGTAACACCTCAGCGGGTACCACCGCGACCAGCTCCTTCCCCTCCCGGGTCACGATCACCGGCCGTCCGCTCGCGGACACGCCGTCGAAAACACTACCGAGCTGCCCCCGCAACTCGGTCAGTGGCACTGTCTCGTAATCAGCCATAGTCCACTGTACATCGCTGTGTACAGTGGACTACGGCTTTGCCTCAGGCGACCTTGCGGGCCGGTTCGCTGCGGTAGCGGGTGGCCGGGCCGTCGATGCCGAGCAGCTTCCAGGTGAGCCTGGCGACCGGGTTCATCATGCCGCTGTTGGTGGCCAGCGCCCGCACGTCACCGAAGATGTTGCGGATGGTGGTCTGCGATTCCTCGCTGCCCCAGTACGCCTCGCGCATCACCTCGGCCGGGATGTCGAACTTGTCGACGAACTCCTTGGGCGGGGTCATGATCATGTCGAGCATCACCCGCATGGCGACCGGGAAGGCCACCGAGAGCACGGCCTTGGTGAGCGGGTTCATCCCCGGCACATTGCGGCGCAGGTACTCGTGGGCGAAGGAGATGTGGCGGGCCTCCTCGGCCACATGGATCTGCATGACGCGCTGCACCATCGGATGCAGGTCGACACCGGCGCGCAGCAGCGACTTCTGCAGGTGGTCGATCGGCTCCTCGCCACCAAGGATCATCGTGAAGAACAGTTCGGGGAAGTACTTCACGGCGGGCCAGATGGCCATCGTCAGCTTGCGGTCGATGGTGCCCATGCCGACCACATCGCGGTAGCCGATGCGGTTGATCATCTCCTGGAACATCATCGTGTGGTTGCACTCTTCGGCAGCCTCGTGCGTGACGTAGCGGAATTCCGGGTCACCGTTGGGTACCGAGACCAGGTACTGCATCAGCCCGCGGATGAGCAGCTGCTCGAAGTCCAGGCCCACCTTGGCGATGCCGGCCTGGCGCCACATACCCATGGCGATCTGCTTCTCGACCGGCTGGGCCTTGTACCAGGGGTGACGGCCCAGGGGGTCCTCGTCGGGCATGATCCAGCGCGGGTCGTCGGAATGTACGGCGAACTCGGGCGAATCCCAGTCGATGTCGACGTAGGGATCGAAGTGCCGGTTCACCGAGCCTTCGGACAGGTTGCGCAGGATCTCGTGGTACTCGGGATCGGTCGCGGTGTTCTTGGTTGTCGACAGCATCGGTGATGTCTCCTTCGTGTGGCGCACGTCCCACTTTATATGAGACTCAGGGTCTCAGACAACAGTGGCGCGCGCGAGTCCGCGCTCCCGGCTCACCCCACCCGGCGCACGTAGCATGGAGTGATGGCCCGCCTCACCCCCGCCGGCGCCACCTGGCCCGAGCTGAGCGTCGACTCCTGGTCCGATACCCGCGACACCCTGCACATGTGGTTGCAGATCGTGGGCAAACTGCAGATGTCGGGGACCGCGCTGATCAACCACTGGTGGAACGTCACCTCGCGGATCAGCGCCCGCGGGCTGCGCAGCCCGGCGATCCCGGTAGACGGCCGGGTCCTCGACATCGAATTCGACTTCGTCGACCACGAACTGAACCTGCGCACCAGCGACGGCCGCCGGGCCTGTGTGGTGCTGCGGCCGCGCACGGTCGCCGACTTCTACGGCGAACTGCGCGACATCCTGCACAGTCTCGACGTCAGCCTCGACATCGAGGCCGCACCCAACGAGGTCGACCCGGCCATCCCGTTCGCCGACGACACCACCCACGGCTCCTACGACGCCGACGCCGTGCACCTGTTCTGGCAGCAGCTGGTCCAGATCGACCGCGTCTTCGCGCTCTGGCGGGCCGGGTTCGCCGGAAAATCCAGCCCGGTGCACGTGTTCTGGGGTGCCTTCGACCTGGCCTGCACCCGTTTCTCCGGCCGCAGCGCGCCGCTGCATCCCGGCGGCGCCCCCAACTGCGCGGACTGGGTGATGGAAGAGGGCTATTCGCGCGAATGCGCCAGCGCGGGCTTCTGGCCCGGCGGCACCGAGGGCATGTTCTACGCCTACTCCTACCCCGCGCCGGAGGGCTACAGCGACCGTCCCGCGGGCCCGCAGGGCGCCCGATGGGACGCCGACCTGGGCGAATTCGTGCTGCCCTACGAGGCGGTACGCACCGCGCCCGATCCCGACGCCACCCTGCTCGACTTCCTCGACACCACCTACGCGGCCGCCGCCGACCTGGCCCACTGGGACCGCAAGCTGCTCGATGTCGACCCGCACCGCCTCGACCGGCGGCTACACCTGGACGACACCACCCGCCTGTGAACTCACTCGCCCGCGGGCTCCTCGGCCGACCTGCGCCGTAGCTGCCCGCGCACCAGCAGCACCCCCGCCGCCACCAGCCAGATCACCGCGTAGATCACCGCCCGCACCGGACTCCAGTTCGCCACCAGCAGGCCGACGGCCACACCGCCCGCCACGCCGAGGATCATGACCGGATTCCCTGAGCTGCCCATGCGCACGATCTTTCCACGGCGAACGCCGATGAGTTCACCGATCACGGCCCGTCCACACCGATATGGACCGTGAACTCATCGCACGCGACCTGCGCGCCGAACGCCTCGACCTCGCCGACTTCCTCGAAGAATTGACCCCCGAGGAGTGGTCGCGCGATTCACTGTGCGCGGACTGGTCGGTGCGCGAGGTGGCCGCCCACCTCACCACCGCCGACACACTCGGCGCCACCCTCGCCGGCCTGGTGCGGGCCAGGGGCGACTGGGACCGGATGAACGCCGACGCGGCCGTCGCACGCGCCGCCCGGCACACCCCGCGAGAACTCGTCGCCCAGCTGCGGGCCTTCGCCGAGTCGCCGCGCCGCTCGCCGGGCGCCGCGCCGATCGACCCGCTCGCCGACATCATCGTGCACGGCCAGGACATCGCCCGCCCGCTCGGCCGCACCCGCACCGCACCCACCGACCAGGTCCTCGCGTGTCTGGACCACATCGTCGCCAGCCGCTTCTACGGCGCCCGCAAGCGGCTGCGCGGCCTGCGCCTGACCGCCACCGACGCCGACTGGACCTATGGCACCGGCCCCGAGCGGGTCGAGGCGCCCGCGCTCGACCTGCTGCTCCTCGCGACCGGCCGCCGCCTCTGAGGCCGGAGCCGCCGACGCCCCTTACTCCGGGTGATCCGGCAGCGAGGCGATCACCGTCTCCCACGCGTCGTGCAGGTGATGACACACCGGCCCGGTCTGGGTGAGCACCGTGACGCAGCGGTTCTGGTGGTCGTAGAGCTCCACGGCCGAGGTCTTCCCGGCGACGCCGTGCGCCTCGGTGACCCAGCATTCGGCCAGCAGCGTCGGGTCCAGCGCGTATCGCGCCGCGTTGTACATCACCGCCACGTGCCCGCCCGCCCACTCGGCCATCGCCGCGCGCCCGCGATGCAGCTGCAGGCAGCCGCCGCCGGGGACGGCGACGGTGTGGGCCAGGCTGACCTCGGTGAGATGGGTCAGCAGATGCGGCACCACCCGCTCGTCGACGCGCCGCGCGCCGGTGAACGGCAGTACCCGGTAGCGCTGCGGGGACAGGTCGTCGAGGTGGGTGATCTGATCGGTCTCGCGCCAGTTCACCGTCGTCCAGTCCAGCGCGAGATCGGGTTCGGGCTCGGCCTCGGGCGCCGTTTCCAGCGCCTCCACCACGAGCCGATCCGACATCGGGGTGAGGTAGGCGCGGTGGGTGCCGTGAGCGTCGGCCAGGGTCAGCGCGCGCGGGGTGAGCACGGTGTCGGTGACCAGGCCCGGGTTCACCCGCAGCGCGATCTGCTGATCGCCGCAGCTCAACGCCTCGCCGGGCAGCGCGGGCTGCTGGTATTCGCCGGTCTGGCTGAGCAGGGCGACGTCGTTGGCGGTCACCGAGACCACGGTGCCGAGGGTGGGCAGCGCCGCGGCGACCACGCGGGGTCCCCCGGCGATGCGGCGGGCCGGGCAGCGCTCGCAGCGCCGGTTGTCAGTACACATCGCGGACGTACCGCTTCTCGCGCTTGAGTGTGTTGACGTAGGCGTCGGCCCCGTCGGCGTCGAGCCCACCGTGTTCGGCGACGAGGGCGTGCAGTGCCTTGTCCACGTCCTTGGCCATCCGGGTGGCGTCACCGCACACGTAGAAGTGCCCGCCCTCCTCGAGCCAGGCGAACAGCTCGGCGCCGTGCTCGCGCATGCGCGTCTGCACGTAGATCTTCTCGGCCTGGTCGCGGGAGAACGCGAGGTCGAGGCGGTTCAGCACGCCCGAGTCGTGCCAGCCGGTGAGTTCATCGGCGTAGATGTAGTCGTGTTCGCGGTGCTGGTCGCCGAAGAACAGCCAGTTGCGGCCCTGCGCGCCGCGCTGTTCGCGTTCCTGCAGGAAGGCGCGGAACGGCGCGATGCCGGTGCCGGGGCCGACCATGATCATCGGGGCGTCGTCGTCGCCGGGCACGCGGAAGTGCTTGTTGGGCTGCAGGAAGATCTTGGCGCCTTCACTGCGGTCGGCCAGGAAGGTCGAACACACGCCGCCGCGTTCGCGTCCGGCGCCCTGATAGCGCACGCTGGCCACGGTCAAATGGATGTGGTCGGGATGCGCCAGCGAGCTCGACGAGATCGAATAGGCCCGGTGCACAAGGGGTTTCAAGAGCCCGACGAACTCCTCGAGGCTCAGCGCATCACCGCCGATGCGCAGGATGTCGAGGATGTCCTTGCCGTAGAGCCAGCGATCCAGGACCTCCTTCACCCCGCCGCGCAGTACGTGCGAGAGTTCCTCGTGCTCGGCGCGGCTCTCCACCTCGCTGAGCAGATCCTTGGACGGCGTGCTGATCTCGTAACGGTGCCCGAGCAGCTCGCCGAGCGGTTCGCCGCCGACGAGGGTGTCGGGCGAGACCCGGAAGTGCTCGGTGATGGCCGCGACCAGCGCGGGATCGTTCTCCGGCACCACGGCCAGCGCGTCGCCCGCCTCGTAGACGATGCCGCTGTCGGCGAGTGCGAACTCGAAGTGGCGGATCTCCTTGCCCGAACCGGCCCCGGACAGCACCCGGTTCACCGGCAGCAGCGCCGGATACGGGTTCTTGCGGGTCCAGCCGGAGCGGGCCACCGTGCTCGGCGGTGGAGTGCCCGGGTTGCCGCTGGCCCCGGCCAGGGTGACCAGCGTCGAGACCGCGCTGTGCACCCATTCGGCGGCCGCGGTCTCGTAGTCGATGTCGCAGTCGGCCCGGCCGACGATGCGGTGCGCGCCGAGCTGCTCGAGGCGGGTGTCGATGAGCTTGCCCGCCTGACAGAACCCGTCGTAGCCGGTGTCACCGAGCGCGAGCACGCCGTAGGCCACCCCTTCCAGGCGCGGCGCCGTGGTGGCCGAGAGTGCGTCCCAGAACAATTCGGCGTTGTCGGGCATCTCGCCCTCGCCGTAGGTGGAGGTGATGATCAGGACGTACTCGAGTCCGGCGAACTCGTCGAGGGCGATCTCGTCGAGCCCGCTGACGGTGGCGTCGAAGCCCTGCGCCTTGGCCGCGGCGGCCGCGTCACCGGCGACGCTCTCGGCATTGCCGGTCTGCGTGCCGTAGAGGATGCGCAGCGGCACGCGCGGTGCCCCGGTGTCGGTGGCGGCCGCGGGCGGCGCGGACAGGTTCATCGCCAGCCGCGAGTGCAGCCCGGCCAGGAAGCCGGACAGCCAGGCGCGCTGGTCCTCGTTGAACGGGGCGTCTTCGGGAATGTAGGCGATTTTCATGCGCTCGTGATCGTTTCGAGGGTGGGGCCGGACAGGGCGACGACGGGAACGGCCTGGTGGGCGAACAGTTCCTCGAACGACGGCAGCCTGCCGATCTTGTCGATGTTCTTGGCGGTCTGGAACAGGATCCAGCCGTAGGTGCCGGGGCTGTCCATGGACCGGACATTGCGCCTGCTCAGCGCCTGCTTGTAGTCGCCCAGGCGCTTGTCGGCGACGAGGACGGCGAGATCGTCGTCGCTGAAGCCGTCGATCGCCTCGCGGGCGTACTTCTGCAGCTTCTGGATGAGGAAGAAGTCCTCGGTGAGGATCAGGTTGCGCACGGCCTTGCCGACGGCCGGGTCGTCGACCTTCGCCGGGCCCGACATGCGCGAGAGCGCTAGCTGCTGGGCCATGTTCAGCACCGTGTAGGTGTTGAGCAGGGCGAACATCTCCTCGCTGTCGGTGTCACCGTAGCCGGGCACCGAGCCGTCGAGGACGGTGCGCTGCTCGCGGTAGGACAGCTTGAACTTGCGCACCTGGTGTCCGGCCAGCGCCGCGGCGAGCTCGTCGAGCAGTTCGCGGCGGGTCTTGGCGGCCAGGATCGCGTCGGAATCCTGGTACTGCAGCAGCGCGCGCGGCATGGCGTAGCTGAGCAGGTGCCGGGTGCTGTCCCAATCCTCGAGCAGCGCACGGCCTTTCGCCGAACCGGTGGCGGCGACATGCCATTCGAGCATGGTCCGCGCGGCCATCTCGTGGAACGGCGCGTCGGTGATCGGCAGGACCAGCACCGAGTCGGCGCTCACCTTCGCGGCGAGGTCGCCGTCGGGGTTGTACTGGTAGAGGAACCCGCCGCTCATGCCGTTGGCGACGCCCTTGCCGAAGCCGCCGATATTGAGCACCGCGCCGTTGGTCATGTACTCGCACAGGAACTCGCCCACGCCCTCGACCACCGCGGTGGCGCCGGAATTGCGCACCGCGAATCGGTCACCGGCCTGGCCCTCCACGAATAATCGGCCGCCGGAGGCCCCGAACAGCGCGAAGTTGCCGATCAGCACGTTGGCGCCCTCGGCACCGCCGCCGGGGGAGCGCACCACGATGGTGCCGCCGCAGGCGCTCTTGCCGACACCGTCGTTGCAGGTTCCGGTGTGGCTCAACGTCATTCCGTCGGTGCAGAACACGCCGTAGCTCTGGCCCGCCGAACCGGTGGTGGTGACGGTGACGCTGTCGGGCAGCAGATACCGGCGGCCGCGATCGTCGGTGGTGACCGCGGGCCCGTCGGCGCCCTGGTGGTTGAGCAGGCGCTCGATATCGATGGCGAGCTGCCCGCCGACGCTCTTGTTCCGGTTGGTCAGCGCCACCGGCGCGAAGGACACGCCGCCCAGATCGAGCCGCTCGAGGAAGGCGTCGTCGATCGTGAAGTCCTTCTCCATGTAGATCGGGTCCGCCACGATCACCTCCTCGGCGACCTCGAGCATGCGGCGCAGATCCAGGGTGCCGATGCTGGAGGGATGATCGTGCAGGTGCAGCAGGTCGCTGCGCCCGCGCGCCTCGCGCAGCGAGCGCAGACCCAGCGTCGCCAGGATCTCGCGCACCTCGTGGGAGATGTTGAGCAGATACTGCGCCAGTGCGCGCGGATCGCCTTCGAACACTTCGGCATTGGTGGTGAGACCGGCCGGGCACTTGATATTGCAGTTCTTGGCCATCACGCACTTGAGCATCATCAGCGCGGTGGTGCCGAACTCGAAGCTGTCGGCACCCAGCAGCGCCGATTTCACCACGTCACTGGCGGTCTGGTGCGCGCCGGAACAGCGCAGGATCACCTTCTGGCGAATCCCGTTGGCGCACAGCGCCTGATGCACCTCGGCCACGCCGATCTCGGCGGAACGGCCCGCGTACTTGAGGCTCGTCACCGCCGCCGCGCCCGTGCCACCGGTATTGCCCGCGACATTGATGACATCGGCACCGGCCTTGGCCACACCGACCGCGATCGTGCCGATGCCCTCCGAGGACACCAGCTTCACGATCACCCGCACCCGCGCCGCCTTGCAGTCGTGGATGAGCTGGGCGAGGTCCTCGATCGAGTAGGTGTCGTGATGCGGTGGGGGAGAGACGAGTTCGACACCGGGCGTGCCGCCACGCGCCGCCGCGATCTCCACGGTCACCTTCGGCGCGGGTAGCTGACCGCCCTCGCCGGGCTTGGCGCCCTGACCGATCTTGATCTCGAGTTCCTGCAGCATCGGGTCGGCCAGATAGCCCGACCACACCCCGAAGCGCCCGGAGGCGAACTGCTTGATCCGCGACCCGCGGATGGTGCCGTAGCGGGTGATGTGCTCGCCGCCCTCACCACAGTTGGACATCCCGCCGACCATATTGGTGCCGTGCGCGACCGCCTCGTGCGCCGGAGCCACCAGCGCGCCGTGACTCATCGCGCCCGAGGCGAGGGTGCCGGTGATCTCGCTGGCGGGCTGCACCTGGTGCAGCGGAATCGATTCCGGCGCGGAACGCACCGCGCTCAGGTAGCGCTCGGCCTCGCCGGTGGCGCGCAGGCGCAGCGCGTCGTCGGCGATCTCGTGGTGTTCGATCGCGGTGCCGAAGCGCGCGTACAGCGACTCCGCCAGCACGGTGAGCCGTTCGGGTCCGTGCGCCAGCCGCAGCACGAACTCGCCGTCGACCCGCTCGCAGGACAGGCCGCGCACCTGGAAGTCGTTGTTCCCGGCGCGGGCGAACTGGCCCATCTCCGCGCGGAACTCCTCGGCGGTGTGCACGAAGTTCACATCCGCGGGCAGCGCGAGCACATCGCGCAGCGCGGCCGGGCGACGGGTGCGCTCGGCGTTCATCGCCCGCACGAAGTGGCGGTAGCCGGGGGTGATGTCGAAGCTGTCGACCGCGCGCGGGGTGAGCTGGTCGAAGCTGGTGTTGCGGTAGGCCTCGTCGTCGAGTCCGAAGGCACCCTCGAGCTGGTTGAGCGGCAGCAGCCGCAGGAAGGTGGCATCGGTCATGGCCGGGTTGTGCGGGCGGGCAGTGTCGTCGAAGGAGATGGCCTCCTCGGTCATGTCGACGAAGCCGCGCACCGCGGTGGTGCCGTAGGAGTGGCCCGCGCCCTCGGCGCGCTCCTTGAACAGGCCCAGCAGCGGGATGTCCTTGTCGCCGGTCACGGTGAGCGCGCGCGCGTGCCAGTCCGCGACGGCCGCGGCCAGCGTCGGGAAGCCGACGCCCGCCACCGCCGAGACCACATTGGGGAAGTACTTGTGCAGCACCGGGTCTGCGGTGTCGAGATAGTTCGGCTCGAAGAACTCGCCGCCGATATAGCTCTCGACCGTGCACAGCCCGACCCGGCCCATGGTCTTCATCAGCGACTTCTCGGCCGCCTTGGCGAAATGCTTGAACGCCGCGTCGGCGTCGTCACCGAACTTCTCCTCCGCGCGCATCTGCACCGCCAGCGGATACACCGCCGACGCGCCGAACCCGAGCACGGCGGCGATGTGGTGCGAGGAGCACAGCTGCCCGCTCTCGGCGATCACCGAGACCCGCAGGCGCAGGCCCTGTTCGATCAGCCGCTGATTGATCGCCGAGACCACCATGATCAGCGGCATGGCCGCGCGCTCGGCCGACACGTGCCGGTCGGTGATCACGGCGATGCCACCGGATTCGCGGGCGAAGACCTCGATCTCGTCGCACAGCGCGTCGATCGCGGCCACCAGCGCCTCGGCGTTGGCCCGCGCGTCGGTGAGGTCGACCCGGTAGCGCATACCGAACCGGCGCATCGGTGTCTGCTGCTGATCGCGGATCTTGAGCATGTCGAGGTGGGTCAGGATCGGCGAGCGCACCACGATCTGCGGTGCCGCCGTGGCGCCGCTGTTGGGCTTGGCGCCCAGCGCGACCCGCAGCGTCATGCCGTCGGCCTCGCGGATGCTGTCCAGCGGCGGGTTGGTGACCTGCGCGAACCGCTGCGAGAAGTACTTGGCGACCCCGCCCTCCTGATCGGACAGGGCGTTGATCGCCGCGCCGTAGCCCATCGCGGAGATCTTTTCCTGGCCGGTGGCCAGCATGGGGTCCATCAGGAACTTGAAGCTCTCCTGATTGAGCGAGTAGGCGACATAGCGCTGATGGCGGGTGAGATCGCCGTCGTAGCGGGCGGGCGAGCCCTGGCCCACCGGCGGCACCGGCGGCAGGTCGGCCAGATTCGTGCGCGCCTCGGTCAGCATGGCCGGGTAGTCGTGGCGCGCGGCCAGCATCTCCAGCGCCTCGGTGGTGGTGTAGGAGCGGCGCTGCGCGTGATCGAAGTAGAGCATGCCGCCCGCTTCGATGCGCCCACGATGGGTGACCTGCTCCGGCGGGAAATACACCTGCCCCGCCTCCGACATCACGCCCAGGTACTCGGCGGTCTCCACGGTGCGCAGCGGGCGCAGGCCGAGACGGTCCAGACGGGCGCCGATGATGGTGCCGTCGCCGAAGATCAGCGCGGCCGGGCCGTCGTTCTTCTCCTCGTAGAGGCTGAAGTACTCCAGCATCGCGGTGACCTGCGGGGACAGGGTGGTGTCGTTCTCCCAGGCCGGCGGCATCATCGCGACCACGGCGGTCACCAGGTCGAGCTCGTCCTCGAGCACCCGGTTCTGCAGGGTCTGGTCGAGGCGACAGCTGTCGGACTGGCCCTGCGGGCGGATGATGGCCCGGTTGCGGGCCAGCGCGATGGCGTTCTCCGACAGGCGGTTCTTCTTGTCGGTGTTGAGCTCACCGTTGTGGGCCATCAGCCGGAACGGCTGGGCCATCGTCGCGTTGGGCGCGGTGTTGGTGGAGAACCGGGTGTGGAAGAACATCGAGTGCACTTCCATCCGCGGATCGTTCAGATCGCGGAAGTAGGGCACCACCTCGTTCGAGTTGAGTCTGCCCTTGAGCACCTGGGTGCGCGCGCTCAGCGAGAGCGGGTACATCCCGAGCAGTTCCGGACGCGTGTAGGCGATGGCTTCGATCGCCATGAGCGCGTCGTGGATCTTGCGATCGTCGTCGGCCAGGAACACCCACTGGCGGATCGGCAGCTGGTACTTCGTCGCCGCCGGGCGGATGGCGTCGTCGTCGACGGGCACTTCGCGGGTGCACAGGATCTCGAAGCCCTGCGCGCGCAGCGCCTGCTCGACGACGGCCTCGGCCTCGCCGTGGAACGCCGGATCGGTGGGCAGGAAGAAGTTGCCCACACCGAACTGCCCGGGCGTCAGCGCACGCCCGGTGACCTCGCTGAAGAACCGCAGCGACAGATCCAGGTTCACACCCGCCCCGTCACCCACACCCTCCGACGACATCCCGCCACGATGCGGCACCGCGCACAGTGCCTCGTGCAGCTTGTGGATGATCTCGTGCGTCTGCACGCCGTCCTTGCGCGTCAGAAACCCGACCCCGCAACTGCTCTTCTCCAGCGCCGCGTCATACAGCCCACTCAAACGACGATTCTCCTCGGCCCGCGCCACCAACGACGCACCCACTCTGTCTTCCTCTGCCGCCCCATCCAGCACAACGGCAAATGAGCAGAGCCTAGCCTAACTAAGCCTCAGCTAAGTCCCCGAGCGTCAAGCATCACACCCCTCACAACGCGCCAAATCAGACTGACAGGTATGTGACCAGCCCCCTATGAGGCCCTCCGTCGCGAACTCCACGAGGAAATCGGCCTCACCCTGTCCACCCCACCCCCACACGTCTGGCACCGCACCGTCATCGACCCCGACTACATCCCCGGCTACGACGGCGCCCACCAGGACTACTACCTCGTCCACACCCCACCCTTCACCCCGAACGGCACCCTCTCCCCCGAAGAACTCGCCGCCGAGAACATCACCGCCTTCCGCTGGTGGACCCTCCCCGAAATCACCACCTACCCAGGCCCCGCCCTCTTCGGCCCCCGCAACCTCTCCGGCCCCCTGGCTGACCTGATCACCGGGGGAGCACCGGAACACCCGATTACCCTCGGCCTGTGATCTCGGTGCAGATGAACGTGCCGGGAGTTCGGTACTCGGAAACGAGAAATCCGGTGCGGGTCGGGATGACTCGCACCGGATTTCGTTGTCTAGCAGCTCACTTCAGCTCGGCGGAGGACTTTCCGAGGACGCGGCGGGCCACGATGAGCTGCTGGATCTGCTGGGTGCCTTCGAAGATGTCGAGGATCTTCGAGTCGCGGCCCCACTTCTCCAGGAGCAGGCGCTGCGAGTAGCCGAGGCTGCCCGCCAGTTCGACGGCCTTGAGGGAGACGTCGGTGCCGGTGCGGCCTGCCTTGGCCTTGGACATGGAAGCCTCGAGGGAGTTGGGCTTCTTGTTGTCGGCCATCCAGGCCGCGCGCAGGGCCAGCAGGTAGGCCGATTCGTAGTCGGCTTCCATGCGCAGGAACTCGGCGGCGGCGGCGTGCTGGTTCATGGCGGGGGTGTCGTAGGAGATCTCGACACCGGCGCCGGTGAGGATGGCGCGCAGTTCCTCGAGCGCGGCGCGGGCCACACCGATGGCCATGGCGGCCACCAGCGGACGGGTGTTGTCGAAGGTCTGCATGACCCCCGCGAAACCCTTCTCCACGTTGACTTCCGGCGAGCCGAGGATGTTGTCGGCCGGAATCCGGCAGTCCTGCAGCAGCAGCACGGCGGTGTCGGAGGCCTTGATGCCGAGCTTGTGCTCGAGCCGCGCCACCGACAGGCCCGGAGCGTCACGCGGGACGACGAAGGACTTGATCGCCGCGCGGCCCAGGCTCTTGTCGACCGAGGCCCACACCACGATGTGGGTGGCCCGCTCGCCACAGGTGACGAAGATCTTCTCGCCGTTGAGCACCCACTCGTCGCCGTCGAGCACGGCGGTGGTGGTGACGGCGGCGGAGTCGGAACCGAACGACGGCTCGGTGATGGCCATCGCGGCCCACACCTTGCCGAAGCGGGCCAGCTGCTCGTCGGTGGCGACCGCGGCGATGGCCGCGTTGCCCAGACCCTGGTAGGGGATGGTCAGCATCAGGCCGACATCGCCCCAGGAGGTCTCGAGCGCGTTGAGCAGCGCGGACATGTTGCCGCCGTTGGCATTGGCGACCAGGTCGGTGCCGGGCTCGTCACCGCGGCCACCGGCGGCGCCACCGATCTTCTGGGTGCCGGAGTCCGACAGGCCCTCGATCATGGCGGCCATGGTGTCGAGCTCGACCGGGTAGTCGTGCTCGGCGAGGTCGTACTTGCGCGAGATCGGACGGAAGATCTGGGAGGCGACCTGGTGGGCCTGGTTGGCGCTCGCCTTCAGCTTCTTGGGGAGTTCGAGATTGATCATGGGAAGTCTCCTGGAAGGTAAGAAACGGGCCGTTACACCAGCACGATGCCCTCGGCGACGCCGATGGCACGAAGGTCGCGGTACCAGCGCTCGACCGGGTGTTCCTTGGTGAAGCCGTGGCCGCCGAGCAGCTGCACGCCGTCCAGACCGATCTGCATGCCCTTGTCGGTGGCCAGTTTGCGGGCCAGCGCCGCCTCGCGGTGGAACGACAGGCCCTGCTCGGCGCGTGACGCACCCCGCAGGGTCACGAGCCGCAGGCCGTCGAGCTCGATGGCCATGTTGGCGACCATGAACGCCACCGCCTGACGATGCGAGATCGGCTCGCCGAACGCCTCACGCTCGTTCACGTAGGGGATCACGTAGTCGAGCACGGCCTGCCCGGTGCCGATGGCCAGCGAGGCCCAGCCCAGGCGCGCCAGCTGCACGGCGTCGGTGTACTCGGCGGCGCGGGCGACGGCGTCACCGTCGCCGAGCACGGCGTCGGTGCTCACGGCCACGTTGTCCAGGATCAGCCTGCCCAGGCCCGCGGCGCGCAGACCCATGCTCGGGTCGGCCTCGACCGACAGGCCCGCGGAGTCGGACTCGACGACGAACAGCGCTGGGCGCCCGTCGAGCTCGGCGGCCACGATGAACAGCTCGGCGTCGGCCGCGGCCGGGACCAGGCTCTTCACGCCGTTGAGGCGGTAGCCGCTGGGGGAGCGGGTGGCCTTGGTCTGCAGCGCGAACGGGTCGAACAGGGCGCGCGGCTCGGCGATGACCACCGAGGCCTGCGGCACGTTCTCGCCGGTGAAGGCGGGCAGGTAGGTCTTCTGCTGGGCGTCGGTGCCCCACTGCGACAGCGCCACGGCGACACCGCTGGGCGCCAGGATCGGCAGCGCCAGGCCCATGTCACCGTGCGCGAGGGCCTCGGCGACCAGGGAGTTGGTGACCGCGCCACGCTCGGAGGCGGCGCCCTCGAGCTCCTCGGGCACGTTGATCAGGGTGATGCCGAGTTCGGCGGCGCGCTCGAGCAGGTCGCGCGGGGCCTTGGCGGCACCGTCGGCCTCGTAGGCGGCCGGGCGCAGGATCTCCCCGGCGAAGTCCTTCACGGTCTCGACGATCATCTGCTGCTCGTCGGACGGGGTGAGGTCGAAGTAGTCCTTGGTCTTGGACTCGTTGTCGGCCAGACGCTGCGGCTTGCCGCCACCGGTGACCTTGGCGAAGGTGCGGGTGGCCGCGCCCAGCGTGCGGAACCCGGTCTTGGTGCCCTCGTAGGTGACTCGCTCGATGGGCTTGCGCAAGTTGTACTTCTCGGCGAGCTCCGACCCGGTAATGGTCGTCAAAGCGCGCATCGCGGTGCCCATCCAGTCCCGCTTGGGCTGGCTGAGGCCGACCGCGGACGTGTCGTTCGGACGTCGCTTGGTCGCGCTGTCTCGAGTGCTCATCATCACCTGATTTCCTCGGCTGTCGGGACACTGGCTGCCCCGCCTATCTTACTCCTCGGTAAGACTATCTTACTCTGGAGTAAGAAATGCAATGATCCCTTGGGAGAATCGCCGGATTCTGTCACGCTGGACTGGTGTCTGTCCTGGTGTCGGCCTTCGCGCTCGTCCTGCTGCTGACCTCCCCGCGCTACGGCTACCACCGCGACGAGCTGTACTTCCTGGCCGCCGGACAGCGCCTGGACTGGGGTTATCCCGATCAGCCGCCGCTCGTGCCCGCCCTCGCGCGGCTGGCGGCGGCGATCGATCCCGACGCGCTGTGGCTGCTGCGGCTGCCCGCCGTCCTCGCCGCCACCGGCGTGGTGGTGTGCGCCGGGTTGATGGCGGGCGTGCTCGGCGGCGGCCGGGGCGCGCGGATACTGACCGCCGCGGCCGTGGCGAGCGCGGCCCTCGTGCAGGGCGCCGGGCATCTGTTCGGGACGACGATCTTCGATCTGGCGGTCTGGTCGCTGGTCAGCCTGCTGGTACTGAAACTGGTGCGCGGGGCCGACCCGCGATGGTGGCTCGCCGTCGGTGTGGCGGTGGGGGTCGGCGTGCAGAACAAGGTGCTGATCGTCGTTCCGGTTATTGTGCTCGTCCTCGCCCTTCTTCTGACACCGCAGCGAAAAGTGCTCGCCAACAGGTACTTTCCAATGTCGATCGGGCTCGCGGCGATCCTCACCGCGCCCTACCTGTGGTGGCAGGCGAGCAACGGCTGGCCCCAGTGGACCCTGAGCCGGGCCATCGCCGCCGGTTCCTCGGGTACCTCGGACCCACCGATCATGTTCGTGCTCTTACAGTTCGGGCTGATCGGTCCGCTGCTGGTGCCGCTGTGGATGTATGGCCTGTGGCGGCTGTGGCGCTCGCCGTACCGGGCGTTCGCTCTCGCCTACGGGCTGCTGTTCGTGGTCTTCCTGGTCGCGGGAGGCAAGGCGTACTACCTCGGCGGGATGTATCCGGTGCTGCTGGCGGCCGGTGTCGTCGGGCTCACCCGGTGGCTCGGCGAGAACCGGAAGCGCTGGGCGGCAGCGGGTTCCGTCGTCGCCGTGAACGCGGTGCTGTCCGCCTCGCTGTTCCTGCCGCTGCTGCCGGTCGCGGCCGTCCCGGACACGCCGATGCTCGCGGTGAACTACGACGCGGGCGAGACCATCGGCTGGCCTCGCTTCGTCGAGCAGGTGGCCGCCGCCCGCCCGCCCGGTGCCGCGATCCTCACCGCCAACTACGGCGAAGCGGGCGCCATCGAGCACTACGGCGCCGAATACGGCCTGCCCACACCACATTCGGGCCACAACGCGTACTGGTCGTGGGGCCCGCCACCGGACACCGCGACCACGGTCCTCACCGTCGGCCTCGACCACGACCGCGTCACCGCGTTGTGCGCGAGCGTCGAACCGGCGGGCGTGATCGACAACGGCCTCGGGATCGACAACGACGAACAGGGTGCCCCGCTGTACGTCTGCCGTGACCCTCGCCATCCCTGGTCCGAGGTGTGGCCTCACCTCCGCACCCTCGGCTGACCGAGCTGATCGACGGTTCAGAGATCGTGCCGGTCCAAGAAGTCGGTGAGGAGCTTCTGCCAGGCCTCGGGCTGCTCGAGCATGACGACATGGCCCGCGTCGATCTCGACGTATTCGGCGCCGGGGATTCCGGCGGCGAGGACGCGCGAGTTGGCGGGATCTATGAGCAGGTCGGCGGTGGTGGCGACCACCAGGGTCGGCACGGTGACGCCGGCCAGATCGGCAGTGGTGTCGACCCGGGCGACCAAGTCCGCCTGCCGGTGGGTGCCGCCGGGGATCGCGGCGCCGATCGCGTCGACCAGCGCGTCGATGGCCTCGGCGGGCAGCTCGTTGAGGTGACGCGCGGAGAACCCCGTCGCCAGGATCAGCCGCGCGAAATCGGTGTGGTCCGCGCGGTCGAGGAGGTCCTGCCATCCCCGCAGGATCAGCCGCGCCCGATTGTCCGGTGCGGCGAACCCCGCGGTGAGCAGCAGCCCGGTGACCCGCTCGGGATGACGGGCGGCCGCGCGCACGGCCACCGCGGTGCCGAGGGAGAACCCGGCGATGGTGAAGGTCTCCACGCCCGCCGCGCCCGCGGCGGCCACCAGGGCGTCGGCGAGGCCGTCGAGGGTCAGCGGGGTGTCGTCGGCCGGATAGTCGGAGCCGACCACGGTGTGGGTGCGGGCGAGCGCGGGAAGCACCGGGCCGAAGTTGGCCTCGATCCCGCCGCCGGCCCCATGGGCGAGGACGAGGCCGGGGCCCGAGCCGTGGACGGTGGTCTGCAAGGGAATCGCTGTCATGTCAGCGAAGTTAGGTATTCACATGGATGTGAAGGTCAAGTCCGGAGCGAGAGATCACATGCTGATCGGTGAACTGGCCCGGCGCACCGGCGTCGCCGCGCGCCTGCTGCGCTACTACGAGGAACAGGGCCTGCTGCGGCCCCACCGCGATCCCAACGGCTATCGCACCTACCCCGAGGACGCGCTGCGCACCGTCGAACGGATCCGCGAACTGCTCGCCGCCGGACTGACCACCGACGACATCGCCGCGCTGCTCCCGTGCGCGCCCGTGGACGGCCCGGTGCAGGCCTGCGAGATGTCGGTGCGGGTGATGGCCGAGCGCACGGCCGAACTGAACCGCCGCATCGAAGTGCTCGACCGGCAGCGCGCCCAGCTCACCGCGCAGCTCGACGCCAGCCTCGCCCACGCCGATCCGTCAGCGAGCTGAGCGGCGGGACCGGCGCAGGTCCCGCCGCGCGACTCACTCGCGCACGTAGAACCGCAGCGTGAGATACGCCGTCGCCGCCGCGAAGACGATGCCGATCGGCGCGATGGTCAACGCGACCACCGCGATGTCGTCGCCGGTGATGCGCGGGAAGACATTGCTGTCGAACAGCGGACCCAGCGCCCGGTCGATCACCAGCGGCCGCGCGATCACCAGACCCAGCACCGCCAGCACTGAGCCCACGAATGCCGCCGCCACCGCCTCGAGCAGGAACGGCAGCTGGGTATACCAGCGCGTCGCGCCCACCAGGCGCATGATGCCGACTTCCGTGCGCCGGGTGAACGCGGCGATCTGCACCATGTTCAGCACCAGCAGCATGGCCGCCAGCGCCATCACCAGCGCCAGGCCGAACGCCGCGTTGCGCAGCCCGTCGAACAGGCTCACCAGCCGGTCCACGAACTCCTTGTCGTTGGCCACGATCCGCACGCCCTGGCGCGTCGCGAAACTGTCGTAGATGTGCTGGTACTGGTCGGCGTCGGTCATCTTCACCCGCAGCGAGGCGGGCAGCGGCGAATCGCTGATGTACTGCACCATCTCCGGCTGATCGGCGAAGAGCTTCTTGGCCTCCTCCAGCGCGTCGGCGCGGTTGAGGAACTGCACGCTCTCCACGCCCGAGGTCGACTTCAGGTCGGCCAGCAGCGACTTGCACGGCTCGGCCGCGCAGTCCGGGTCAGTGTCGGAGACGGCGTCGTCGAGATAGAACCGCACCTCGAGCCGGCCGATGAAGAAGTTCTCGGTCTTGTCGGCCATCCGCACCGACAGCATGCCGCCGCCGAGCATCATCAGCGATACCGCGGTGGTCAGGATCATCGCGACGGTCATCGTCAGATTGCGGCGCAGACCGTCGGCGACCTCGGTGAACAGGAAACTCAGTCGCATTATCGTCCCACCCCGTAGACGCCGGTCGCCTCGTCGCGCACGAGTCTGCCGTGGTCGAGTTCCACCACCCGCCTGCGCATGGCGTCGACGATGTGATTGTCGTGCGTGGCCATCAGCACCGTGGTGCCGATGCGGTTGATCCGTTCCAGCAGCGCCATGATGTCGGCGCTGGTCTCCGGATCGAGATTGCCGGTGGGCTCGTCGGCCAGCAGCACCAGCGGCCGGTTGACGAACGCGCGCGCGATCGCCACCCGCTGCTGCTCACCACCGGACAGCTCCGAGGGCAACCGGTTGCCCTTGCCGCCGAGGCCGACCATGTCGAGCACCTCGGGCACCGTGCGGTCGATGAACTGGCGCCGCTTGCCGATCACCTCCAGCGCGAAGGCCACGTTCTGTTCCACCGTCTTCTGCTGCAGCAGCCGGAAGTCCTGGAACACACAGCCGATGCGCTGGCGCAGCTTGGGCACCTTGCGGCCCGGCAACCGGTCGACCCGGAAGTCGGCCACCCGGATCTCGCCCGCGGTCGGCGACTCCTCCTTGAGCAGCAGCCGCATGAAAGTCGACTTCCCCGAACCGGACGGACCGATGATGAAGACGAACTCGCCCTTGTCCACGTCGACGGAAACGTTGTCCAGCGCCGGCCGCGTCGAGGTCTTGTACGACTTGGTGACGTTGCGCATGGTGATCACGGGGAGCCAGTGTAGCCAGCGACCGCCCGGTGACCTGGCCGGTGACGGGCACCGGCGGCCTCAGCGCGTCGGATCGACCCAGGCCGGGACGGTGTTGAGCAGGGTCGTCGGCGGGGTGTCGGCCTTCTCGACCGGCTTGACGAGCACATAGACGACGAACGTCGACAGCCACGCGGCCATCAGGATCGCCGTGGACTTACGTGGTTTCACTGATTCCTTCCTTCCGCAGCGCCGCGGCGACCCGTACGCGCAGCTCGCGACCCACTTCGAATTGCTTGCCCGGCAATGTGCGGGCAACCATCCGGATGTTCATCTCGTCGAGGGTGAGACCTTCCACACCCATCACCGACGGCTCGTCGAGCAGCAGCGGCTCGAGCTTGCGGTCCTGATAGGCGGTGGTGCACACCTCGTGCAGTACTTCGTTGATCTTGGTGATGTCGGCCTGGGCCGATACCGGCACGTCGATGGCGGCGCGGGCCCAGTCCTTGGACAGGTTCGTGACCTTCACGATCTGGCCGTTGGGGACGGTGATCACCTCGCCGTCGGAATTGCGCAGGGTGGTGATGCGCAGGGTGACGTCCTCGACGGTGCCCTCGGCCGGGTCGCCCGAACCGGTGACCGCGATGCTCACCACGTCACCGAAGCCGTACTGGCGTTCGGTGATGAGGAAGAACCCGGCCAGGATGTCCTGCACGATGCGCTGCGCGCCGAAACCGAGCGCGGCACCGAGCACCGCCGCCGGCGCGACCAGCCCGGTCACCGCGAAGCCCAGCCTGCGCAGGACCTCGATGCCGACCAGCACGTAGACGATGGTCAGCACCACCCAGGTGATGACCTGGGCCAGGGCGTGCCGGTGCTTGGCCGCCTCGGTGCGGACCAGCGCGTCGCTGGAGTGGAAACCGGAGTCGATCTTGCTGGTCACCCGGTCGCGGATGAACGCCGCGAAGCGCCCGAACAGCATCGCTCCGACGACGAGCAGCACGATCTCGAGCCCGCTGGATCGTAGCCAGGCGGTGATCTCGGGGGCGGTCTCGATCGCGAGGTGGTCGTTCACACGAAAAGGTTACAGGCCGGTCACGGTCCCAGGTCAAACGCGCGGACGCGCACCGCGGCGAGCGAATCGATGGCTACGCGTCGGCCTGATCGCGCATGCGCCAACGGATTCCGGATTCGATGAACCCGTCGATGTCGCCGTCGAGCACCGCCGTGGGGTTGTTCACCTCATGATTGGTGCGCAGGTCCTTGACCATCTGGTACGGGTGCAGCACGTAGGAACGCATCTGGTTGCCCCAGGACGCGCCCTCGTTGGTCTTGAGCGCGTCCATCTGGGCACGCTCCTCCTGGCGCTTGCGCTCGAGCAGCTTGGCCTGCAGCACGCGCATGGCCGAGATCTTGTTCTGCAGCTGCGACTTCTCGTTCTGGCAGGTCACCACGATGCCGGTGGGGATGTGGGTCAGGCGCACCGCGGAGTCGGTGGTGTTGACCGACTGACCACCCGGACCGGAGGAGCGGTACACGTCCACGCGCACGTCACCGTCGGGGATCTCGATGTGGTCGGTGGTCTCCACCACCGGCAGCACCTCGACCTCGGCGAAGGAGGTCTGACGGCGGCCCTGGTTGTCGAACGGGCTGATCCGCACCAGGCGGTGGGTGCCCATCTCGACCGAGAGGGTGCCGTAGGCGTAGGGCGACTTCACCGCGAAGGTGGCGCTCTTGATACCCGCCTCCTCGGCGTAGGAGGTGTCGTAGACCTCCACCGAGTACTTGTGCCGCTCGGCCCAGCGGATGTACATGCGCATCAGCATCTGCGCCCAGTCGGCGGCGTCCACGCCACCGGCACCGGAACGGATGTTGACCAGCGCGTCCCGCTTGTCGTACTCGCCGGAGAGCAGGGTGCGCACCTCCATCGCCTCGATGTCGACGCGCAGTGTGGCCCGCTCGGCGTCGGCGTCGGCGGTGGCCTCCGCGGCGGCCGCGCCCTCCTCGGCCTCGGCCAGCTCGTAGAGCACCGGCAGGTCCTCGAGGCGCTGCCGCAGGTCCTCCACGCGGCGCAGCTCACTCTGCGCGTGCGAGAGCTCGCTGGTCACCTGCTGGGCGTGGTCCTGGTTGTTCCACAGCTCCGGATCGGCGGCCTGATGCTCGAGCTCGTCGATGCGACGGCGCAGCTCCTCGACGTCGAGGACCGACTCGACCGTCTTGAGCGTGGTGTCGAGTTCGGCCAGATCGGCGATAACGTCAGGATGCACGATTCCCAAGGTTACCGGTCGCCTCCGACACGGTGAAACACGCGCACCCGCCGCGTCAGCCCGCCACGGCCCGCAGGCCACCGGGCCGCCGCCCGACCAGCCCGTCCAGCGCCGCCGCGCTCGCCGCGTCGGCGGGCAGCAGGACATACAGCGACTGGTCGTCGTCGATCGACAGCTCCAGCGATTCATACGCCAGCCGCAGCTCACCCGCCTCGGGATGACTGATCCGGTCGACCCCACCCGAGGGCGGCAGCCCCGGCAGTTTCGCCAGCCGCTCGGTGAACGCGCTCCCGGCGGTCACGTGAGTTCGTCGACCAGCGCGGCCACCACCGGATCGGCCCGGAAAGGCCCCTGCTTGAGCGAGGCCACCAGCTTGTCGGCGGCCGCGTCCCAGTCCGGATACAGCTCCCGCGCGCCGGGATGGGTGAAGACGAACCGCGCCACATTGGCGGGCTCCCCCTGCTCGAACAGCCCGCTCGGCGCCATCAGCCTGCGATACCCCTCGGTACACGCGAGCACCTCGGTGAACCGGTTGGTGATCGCGGCGGGCGCGGGCTCGAGCTGCTCGAGAATCGCACGCACCGTGGGCCGGACCGTCCGGTTGGGCCCCTGCTCGGCGGCCCCGCAGCTGAACCCCGACATCCCTTTCGTCAGTCGATGCAGATGCACCCGCTCCCGGGGACTCAACCGCAGCGTGTCGGCCAGCGCGGAGAGCACCGGCGGCGAGGGATGCCGATCCCGACCCTGCTCCAGCCGGATCAGATACTCGACGCTGACTCCGGCCAGCATCGCCACCTCGGCGCGGCGCAGGCCCGGGGTGCGGCGGCGGGGTCCGGTGGGCAGGCCGACCTCGGCGGGGGAGACCGCTTCGCGGCGGGCCCGCAGGAAGAGGCCGAGTTCGTTGTCGCTCACCTCGTCGACGGTACCGGCGGGGGAGGGGTCGACAGTGGCCGTGTCACTACCACTCTCAGCGTGGTCTCCCTGCGCGGATCGTCCAGCGGGAAAGTGGGTTTCACCGGCCGATCGGGGCCGGAATCGACACAGGAGGACAGCGTGTCCACACAGCCACTGAAGCTCGCGATCGTCATCGGCAGCGTCCGGGAGGGGCGGTTCGGTCCGGTGGTCGCGAACTGGTTCGCCGAGCGGGTCGACGACCGGTTCGACGTCGACGTGATCGACCTGGCCGAGGCCGAGGTGCCCGCTGCGCTGCCCGCGGTGCCGCCCGCCATGGACCCCGACCCGGTCCGTCCCGCGGGCATGCGTCGGCTCAGCGAGCGCTTGGCCGCCGCCGACGCGTACGTGATCGTCACCCCCGACTACAACCGCAGCTACCCGGCCGCGCTGAAGGCCGTCATCGACTGGCACTTCACCCAGTGGGACGCCAAGACCATCGGCTTCGTCGGCTACAGCGGTGCCTCGGGTGGGCTGCTCGCCATCGAGCACCTGCGCCAGGTGTTCAACGAGCTCAATGCCCACACCGTGCGCAACTACGTCTCGTTTCCGCAGTATTACCTGCTCTTCGACGAGGAAGGCCGGCTGCGGGAACCGGCCGACTTCGAGTCCGCCGCGGCGGCGATGCTCGATCAGTTGCACTGGTGGGCAAGCGCTCTGGTGGCGGCGAGGTCGGCCGTGGCGGCCTGACGCGCGACCGTGCCGGGCAGGGGGAGCCGCGACCACGCCCGCGCGGCCCCGCCGAATACACTGCCCGCGTGGCTGCCTACACCGCTGACCTGGACCTCGCCCTGCGCCTGGCCGATGAAGCCGACGCGATCTCGAAGGTGCGCTTCGGCGCCGTGGACCTGAAGGTCGACGCCAAACCGGACCTCACGCCCGTCTCGGATGCCGATCTGGCGGTGGAGCAGGTCATCCGGCGGGTGCTCGGCGCGGAACGTCCCGGTGACGCCGTGCTCGGCGAGGAGTTCGGCGGTGACGCCGAGTTCAGCGGCAGGCAGTGGGTGGTCGACCCGATCGACGGCACCAAGAACTTCGTGCGCGGCGTCCCGGTGTGGGCGAGCCTGATCGCGCTGCTCGAGGACGGCGTCCCGGTGGTCGGCGTGGTGAGCGCGCCCGCGCTGGGCAGGCGCTGGTGGGCGGCGGCCGGATCGGGGGCCTGGGTGCAGGTCCATCCGGGGGCGCCCACTCCGCTGTCGGTCTCGGCGGTGGGTGATCTCGGCGACGCGAGCCTGGCGTTCTCCAGCCTGTCCGGCTGGCGCGAACGTGGCCTGCGGGAGAACTTCGTCGACCTCACCGACGCGGTTTGGCGGGTGCGCGGCTACGGCGACTTCTTCAACTACTGCCTGGTCGCCGAGGGCGCGGTGGACATCGCCGCCGAGCCGGAGGTCTCCCTGTGGGACCTGGCCGCCCTCGACATCCTGGTCCGCGAGGCGGGTGGCACGTTCACCTCCCTGGACGGACGGCCCGGCCCGCACGGTGGCGACGCCGTGGCGAGCAATGGCCTGCTCCAGGCCGAGGTCCTGGACCGTTTGCGCGGCTGAATCCGAGTTGTCCACCTGTGGACAACTTCCGGTCGGAGCCGTGATCCGGGCCCTCGGCCGGGCTGCGAGGCCGCCGCTCGCTCGTAGGATGGCCCGGTGAGCAATTCCGGCGCCACAGCCCCCGACATCGACGACTTCCCGCCCGAGGACTACCCGCCCGACGACGCCTACGCGTCCGCCGGCGGCTACGTCTCCGAGCACGACTTCGACGACACCGGCGGCTTCCACTTCGACGATCTCGCCCCGGCCGGCCCGGCCAGGGCGGCGGCTCCGGGACGCCCGGAGACCGCCGAGGAAGTGCTGCGCCGGGTCTTCGGCTACGACAGCTTCCGCGGTGACCAGGCCGCCATCGTCGAGCAGGTCGTGGGTGGTGGCGACGCGCTGGTCCTCATGCCGACCGGCGGCGGTAAATCGCTGTGCTACCAGGTGCCCTCGCTGGTCCGCCCCGGTGTCGGGGTCGTCGTCTCGCCGCTGATCGCGCTCATGCAGGACCAGGTCGACGCCCTGAGCGCCCTCGGGGTGCGTGCCGGGTTCCTCAACTCCACCCAGTCGCCGGATCAGCGCCGCACGGTCGAGGCGCAGTTCGTCGCCGGTGACCTCGACCTGCTCTATCTCGCGCCGGAACGGCTGCGCCTGGAATCCACGCTGCGGCTGCTCGACCGCGGCACCGTGGCGCTGTTCGCCATCGACGAGGCGCACTGTGTCTCGCAGTGGGGCCACGATTTCCGGCCCGACTATCTGGCGCTGTCGCTGCTGCACGAGCGCTGGCCCGATGTCCCGCGTATCGCGCTCACCGCGACCGCCACCGAGAAGACGGCCGCCGAGATCGTCGAGCGGCTCGATCTCGGCGCCGCGAAACAGTTCGTCGCCAGCTTCGACCGGCCCAATATCCAGTACCGCATCGAGAGCAAGAACCGTCCCGACCGCCAGCTGCTCGAGTTCATCCGCGCCGAGCACGCCGGTGACGCGGGCATCGTCTACTGCCTCTCGCGCAATTCGGTCGAGAAGACCGCGGCCATGCTCACCGAGAACGGCGTGCGGGCGGTGCCCTATCACGCGGGCCTGGACAATCGCACCCGCGCGGAGAACCAGGCCCGGTTCCTGCGCGAGGACGGCCTGGTCGTGGTGGCCACCATCGCCTTCGGCATGGGCATCGACAAACCCGACGTGCGCTTCGTCGCCCACCTCGACCTGCCCAAATCCGTCGAGGGCTACTACCAGGAGACCGGCCGCGCGGGCCGCGACGGCCTGCCGTCCACCGCGTGGATGGTCTACGGCCTGGCCGATGTCGTGCAGCAGCGCAAGATGATCGACTCCAGCGAGGGTGACGCCGCGCACCGGCGCCAGCTGCAACTGCACCTCGACGCCATGCTCGCGCTGTGCGAGACGGTGGGCTGCCGCCGCATCCAGCTGCTCAACTATTTCGGCCAGCCCGGCAGTGCGTGTGGCAACTGCGATGTCTGCCTGAACCCGCCGCAGACCTGGGACGGCACCGTCCCCGCACAGAAGATGCTCTCCACCGTGCTGCGCCTCAAGCGCGAACGCGGCCAGGCCTTCGGCGCGGGTCACCTCATCGACATCCTGCTCGGCAAGTCCAATCCGAAGATCACCCAGCACCGGCACAACGAACTGTCGGTCTTCGGCATCGGCACCGATCTGCGCGACACCGAATGGCGCGGCGTGGTCCGTCAGCTGCTGGCCGGTGGCCTGCTCGCCGTGCAGGGCGAGTACGGCGTGCTCGCGCTCACCGACGCGAGCAACGAGGTGCTCTTCGAGGGCAAGCAGGTGCCGATGCGCCGCGAACCCGAACGCGCCGCCAAACCCGCGCGGGCCCCCAAGACGGCCAAGGCCGCCGTCGACCTGCCCGCCGCCGACGTCCCACTGTTCGAGCGGTTGCGCGCCTGGCGCGCGGCCACCGCCAAGGAACAGGGCGTGCCCGCCTACGTCGTGTTCCACGACGCCACCCTGCGCGAGATCGCGGCCCGCAAGCCCGCCGATCTCGCCGCGCTCGGCACCGTCGCCGGGGTCGGTGAGAACAAGCTGGCCCGCTACGGCGAGGGGGTGCTGGCGACGCTGCACGAGGAATAGCCCGTTTATCGGCGCCGCGCGCGATACTGTCGAGCCATGGCAGACGGTGACGGAGCCGACGAGGGCAACTCCGGCGGTGCGGGCGGGGCGGCCGACGCCCCACCACCGTCGTCGCGCCGCGCGACCGATCCCGTCGTCGCGCCGACCCTGCTCGGCCACCGGCACCCGGTGATCCACCGGGGCAGGCCACGCTGGACCACCGTCGGGCTGATCCTGCTCTTCACCGCCGCGCTGATCCTCTACCTCGCCCTGCGGCCCGGTGGCTGATCACGCCAGGGAATAAAGCGCTGGCGCCGTCACTTAGAGTTGACCGTTATGAAGGAGAAAGGCCGGAAGGTCATCGCGACCAACCGCCGCGCGCGGCACAACTACACGATCCTCGACACCTATGAGGCGGGGATCGCGCTGGTCGGCACCGAAGTGAAGAGCCTGCGCGAAGGCAAGGCCTCTCTCGTCGACGCCTTCGCGACCGTCGACAACGGGGAGGTCTGGCTGCGCGGCCTGCACATCCCGGAGTTCAGCCACGGCACCTGGACCAACCACTCGCCGCGGCGCACCCGCAAGCTGCTGCTGCACAAGCGCGAGATCGAGCACCTGGTCGGCAAGTCCAGGGAGGGCAACCAGACGCTGGTGCCGCTGTCGATGTACTTCTCCGACGGCAAGGTGAAGGTGGAACTCGCCCTGGCCAAGGGCAAGCAGGATTACGACAAGCGCCAGGATCTGGCTCGCCGACAGGCCGAGCGTGAGGTCACCCGCGAGATCGGTCGGCGGGTCAAAGGCATGCGTTGATCTCCGTCGCGCTCGCCCTGATCGCGGCGGCGGGCTACGGAGTCAGCGACTTCTTCGGCGGGATCGCCGCCCGGCGGGTCACCGCACTGCGCGTGGTCGTGGTGTCGTATCCGTTCTCGGTACTGCTGGTCCTGCTGATCGCCCCGCTGGTCGGCGGGCACGCGGACGCGGCCTCGGTTTTCTGGGGCCTGGCCGCCGGTGTTGCCAGCGGGCTGGCGGTGTGGTGGTTCTACGCCGCGCTCGCCGACGGACCGATGTCGGTGGTCTCGCCGGTGACGGCCGTGCTCGTCGCCGGAATCCCGGTGATCGCCGGTTTCTTCCTGGGTGAGCGGCCCGGCCCGCTCGCGGTGGCCGGGATCGCGCTCGCGCTGGTCGCGGTGGTGCTGGTCAGCCGGGAGGCGCCCGACGAGACCACCGAGGAGATCATCGGCGGTCGCGAACTGCGCTTCTCCCGCCGCGTCGCCCTGCTGACCGTCGGTTCCGGCGCCGCGTTCGGCTTCGCCTTCTTCTTCCTGCACGAGACCAGCGCGGAGGCGGGCCTGTGGCCGCTGCTCGCCCAGCGCGTGGCCGCCACCGTCGTGGTGTGGACCTCCGCGCTGGCGGCGGGTGAGTTCGGCGGCCTGCACGGTGAACCGCTGCGCCTGGCGCTGGCCGTCGGCGTGCTCGACGTGATCGCCAACGCCGCCCTGCTCTACGCCTTCCACGGCTCGATGCTGTCGGTGGTCAGCGTGATCGGCTCGCTCTACCCGGCCGCCACGGTGCTGCTGGCGATGGTTCTGCTCGGCGAGCGGATCGGCGGACTGCAGAAGGTGGGAATGGGCCTGGCGCTCGCGGCGGTCGGGATGATCGCCGCGAACTAGCCGCAGGAGCTAGAGCCGCGTGCAGGGCTCGTGGATACCCAGCTTGCCCAGCGTGGTGCCCTGATATCCGGTACTGATCGCCCGCGCACCCATCGGCGCGGTCTTGTCCGGCTCGAACACCACCGACCACTCCGCCGACAGATCCGGTGCGCTCGCCCCGGTCGGATGTACCACCACCATGCCCTCGCCATCGGGCTTCAGGTCGGTGACCGTGCGCCGCAGCCCGGGCCGGGTCAGCTCCCCGGTGTCGGCGGCCGCGATGAGCAAGGCCTTGAGCGGATAGGAGATCGCCCAGCCCAGTGAGTAGCCGAAATTCGCCGGTTCGCGATCGACCGCCGCGCGCGCGTGCTGGGCGCCGACGCTGTCACCCGCCCACCCGTCGACGGGAGTCGTGTAGTTGAACAGCGCGGTGAGCGCGGGCGCGGCGGGCGTCTGCAACAGCGCCGCGTTCCAGGTGGGCAGTGAGCCGAGGAAGCGGCCGGTGAATCCGGAGGCCACCAGCTTGCCCACGATCTCCGCGGTCTCGCCCGGCCCGGTGGCCAGCATCACCAGATCCGGCGACGCGGCCAGCACCTCCTCGACCGGACCGTCCTGATTGCCCACCTCACCGTTGGGCCCGGTCTCGATCATGTCGACGATGGTGGCGCCGTTGGCCACCGCCCACTTCATCGCCCCGGCGGCGTAGTCGCCACCCCAGTTCCCGCGATAGGCCACGATGGCGATATTGCGCGGGTTGTAATGGTTCTCGGCGAACCAGTCCAGGCCCATCACTGCTTCGGTGCAGTAGGAGTAGCCCGCGCTGAGGACCAGATTGCGGTCGGCGCTGCGGTAGTTCCAGCCCGACCACTGCGTGGCCGCGACGCTGACCATGTCGTCGGCGTCCATCTGGTTGAGCAGCGCGATCGACTGCCCGGTGCCCAGGCTCTGCGCCAGCGCGAGCACATGCGGCTCGATCTCCTGATACGCGGTGCGGTGGGTGCGCGGGTCGAAGGAGGTGTTGCGGCTGTAGGTGGTGATGTCGATGTCGTAGCCGCCGATGCCGCCGGACTCGTTCACCTGGTTCCAGAACGCCAGCTGGCCCTCGTTCATCGAGATACCCAGCGGCGCGAACGGGCCGCCACCGAGATCGGAGAGCACGCCCAGATAGATGCACCCCCGGTCCTTGTGCTGCGAGCCGGGACACGGCTCACTCGTCACACCCGGTCCGTAGTCCTGCTCACCCGTCGAGCAGGCCGCCACCGCCGACACGAGCGCGGCCACGACCGGGATCACCACGGCACGGCGCAGTGCCCGCGGTTTGGTGAATGCCATCAGGTAACTCCTAGTTCCAGTCGCCCCAGGGGATCTCGCTGTCCCAGTGCGGCCGAACGAGAACAGTACCCGCCTCCACCGGCACGGCCACCCGGATTCACCCAGCCGGGCGGGCGAAGTTCGCTACCCGGTGACCGAGCCGACACCGCCCGCTGGCAGAAATAACGGGAAGAAACGCGACGGCGGGAGTGTTAACATGACTAGCCCGCACGGTGCGGGCACGTACGGGGCTGAACGGTTTCGACTGCGTACGTTGATTCAGGGGAAGCGTGTCGGTGCAGGCAAGAGACCACCGTAAGCGTCGTTGCAACCAATTAAGCGCCGATTCCAATCAGCGCGAGTACGCCCTCGCTGCCTAAGTAGCAGGTCGTCTCTGTCAGACCGGGTTCGTCTCTCGACCCGGACCCTGGCATCAGCTAGAGAGACTTACTGTCCGGCCCGGTCGCGGGGTCGGATGGAACATCCAACAGCGACTGGGATCGTCATCCGAGCTTGTTCGCGAGACCCGGAGATCCAAGCAGAGACCTAGCGAACTGCACACGGAGAAGCCCTGAAGACGCGGCGGAGGACCCGGGTTCGATTCCCGGCAGCTCCACTCGAGGCCCCTCACCTGACACCCAGGTGAGGGGCTTTTTCGTGGGTCAGAGGCGGGCGCCCTTCTCGAGATTGCACTTGCGGCACAGGATCTGGAGGTTGCCGACGCTCGTCGCGCCGCCACGGCTCAGTGGGATGATGTGGTCGAACTCCAGGTAGTGGGTGTCGCTGCACTGGCAGCACTGTCCGCCGTCGCGCTGCCACACCTCGGATTTCACATTCGGCGGGATCGACCGGGTGTCGCGCTGCCCCGGCGCGAGGACGAGCCGTTTCGAGACCCGCAGCGCTCCTTCGAGCACGGCCGCGACGTACTCGGGGTCGGGAACGCTGTAGGTACCGCCGCCGCGGGCGGTCGTCGCCGAGATGATGACGTTGCCGTACTCGCTCGTGACAGACACGATCTTGGCCCAGGGCAGCTCGCTGCCCGCCGCCGCGCCGACGAACCGTAGCTTCTTGCTGCTGCCAACCAGTCTGCCCCGGGTGTGCTTCGGCCCACTGGCCAGATACTTGGTGTGGGTCGCGTTGACGTCGATGTAGAGTGCCTCGTCGGCGTCGAGATGCAGGTCCTCGCGCCGGATCCGGGGCAGATCACCGGCGCGGACCTGAGTGAGCGACCGGCCGCGCAGCATGCGCTGGCGGAGCTGGTCGAGGTGCTGACGGGCGACGGACAGATCGACGGTCGCGTCGAGATCCTGGATGGCCCGTTCGAAGCCGCTGAGCTCGGATTCCTCGATCTCGCCGTCAGCGAAGGCGAAGGCGACCAGGCGTTCCAGGTAGGCGACGGCGAGTGGGCGCAGCGTTTCACGGCCGCTGGCCTCGTCGATCCGTTGGAAGCGCAGACCCGTCCAGAGTTCGTCCCAACCGCTGCCTTCCGGACCGGATGTCGTCAGCACCTGCCACGCGTGGGTCCGCCACATCGCGAGGAACCTGCTGACATCGGCTTCACACCATCGGCACGGCGGTGGGCTTCCGAATCGGGGCACGCGCTTGTCCCGGCCGCAGCGCTCGCAGACAGCGGGGTCCGGCGGAAAGATCTGCTGGACATCGTCGGTCCACGCCGTGCCGTTCCACCACCGGAGCCGACCCGGCTGCCGAGAATCGGGATACCAGCCGGGCGCCATCCGGGCCGGAGCCGGAGCCGGAGCCGGGGACGGTGCGACGCGATCGCCCGCAGGCACCGGAGCAGGCGTCTCCGGCGAATCGTCGACCGAGACACCGAACTCCTCAGCGAGCCCCCGCAGCCCGCTGGCCCAGCCCTGGCCCACCGATCGGAACTTCCACAGCCCATTGCGTCGGTAGAACTCGCCGAGCATCATGGCCGTCACGGCGTCGGGCTGGTCGACATCGAACGAGATCAGCGTGTCGCCGCCATCTTGCACCGTCAGCGTCAGATCGGTGACGTCGCTGAACGATTTCTCCTCGACCGAGCTCGAGATGACGATGCGAGAGACGGCAGCTTCGACGTTGGTGAGCGACACCGCGAGCACTGCCCGACCCGCCTGCGACTCGGTGAGCGCCACCGCTCCGGAGGGATGGCGCGCCGCGTTGTAGAAGACGAAGTCCTCGTCGGTGCGTATCTTCCCGGTCTCGGCCAAGAGCAGTGCTTGGGGATCGACCTCGTGCTGCGATTTCCACGTCAACACCACTGTCACTGCGGGGGAGGTGACCGCAGCATTCTGGCCTCTGGAGAGCTTCACGCCTGCACACCGTCGGCGTGGTGGGTTCCGTTACACAATCGGCGTGGCGCGTCGGCGAGTTCGTATTCACCGCAAGGGATTTCGTTCAGGGCACCGCGGGCGCCCGATCCGGGACGAGGTACTGGGCGATCTTCGTTCCGATGACGACGGCGTTGTTCTTCGAGGAGTCCGAGGTGGGGCCGAGGGTGGTGTAGACGATGACGGTGGTGGCGGATTTCGTGTCGTAGAAGGCGACGCCGCCACCGTAGGAGGGGTTCATGAACAGCCAGTCGGTGAGGTGGACGACGCCGAAGGCGAAGTAGCGGTCGGCGGTGAGGGGGTCGAACAGGGGTGGCCGGGCGGTGGCGCGTTCGATGAGCTGCGGTGCGGTCCACTCGCGAATCGGGTTCTCGCCGAAGATCGTCAGGAACTCGGGGTCGGTGACGTAGTCGGCTCCATCGGCTGCCCCACCCGCACCCGCATGTCCGCGGTCGCGGGCACTCCGAGCGGTGACTCGCCCAGCGCGACCTGCTCCCCGCCGCGCCACACCCCGTAGACCGCCGCGCTGAGATCGAGTTCGCCCACCCCGTCGCGCACGATCTCGGTGATCCGCGCGGCGGCGGGATCCTCGGCCGGTTCCGGCGGCGATGCGGTCGTGGTGCATCCGCCCAGTGCGAGGGCGAGCGCGAGGACGGCACCGGTCAGCCGGGACTTGCTCATGACGGCGATCCCTTCGTCCAGGAAAACACACCCGAGCAGCGACGATGTCGAATCTACGCCGCCGCGGCCCACCCGCGACACCCCCTCGGTAGGATCCAGCCAGGCGGGGTAGGGCCGGAGGGAAATGCTGTGATCGAGGTGTGGGGTACGCGGGTGGCCGTCCGGTACGGGGACGGGCGGCTGGTGACTACGCCGCTGCGGGCCGACAACGAGGTGGGTCTCGACGTGTCGGTCGCGGAGCTGGCCAGGGTCGCGCTGGCGACCACCGAGGACGGGCTGCTGGCGCTGCTGCTGTTCTTCCGTTCGGCCGACCACGTGGTGAACGGGGTGCCCACCGAGCGCCAGCCGGTGCCGGTGTTCCTCGAGACCGGGGTGCGGGCGCAGGCGCAGGTGCTGGTGCGCGCGGTCGAACGGGATCTGATCGGCTTGCGGCGGATGTTCCCGCCCCGGCCGAATCTGGTTCCCCCGCAACCGGTTCCCGGACCGGACGGCCCGCAGCGCCCCGATGTGACGGCCGCTGCGGGCCGGATGCGTTATGTGGGCAATTCGCTGCCGGAGATCGCCCTGCTGCACGGGTGCGCGCGACCCGACGAGTACGTGCTCGAGCTCGCGCAGGCCGGGCACGAGGGGGTGCCGGGTCTGGTGGCCGTCACCACGCTGCGGTTGTTGTTCGTGTCGACCTGGGCGGTCTACGAGTTCCCGGTCGCGGTGGTCACCGGCTCGCAGATCCTGACGCCGCCGGGCAAGGTCGCCACGCTGCGGGTGTCGGGTGCCGGTGCCGCGCTGGACTTCCTGGACTGGGAGGCGGTCGATTTCGTCCGCGTCGCCGAGGCGCTGCGACTGGCCTGCGAGATCGAGCACGCCGACGGCTCGATCGCCCAGTCGCTGCCGTCGTCGGCCGATCTGTTCGGAGAATGGCAGCTGCTGGTGGAGCGGCGCAAACTGGGGATGGTCGAGGACGATCCGTTCCGGCGCCGGGCGGTCGGGATCATGCTGGCGATGCCGGGCTGAACACCGGCGCGCCCTGGTGCAGCGCCACCCGCCGCCAGGGGCTCGACGGGCGCAGGTGCAGCCCGGCGATCATCCGGCTGCGTTCGGCCACTTGCCGTTTCGCCGCCGAGAGGTCCTGCGTGGCGGCCCAGAAGATGGCACCGGTGAGGAATCCGTCGCCGAACTGGCGCCAGTTGCGATAGTGCTGACGGGCGCGGTCCAGCCCGGCCAGCATGTGCTCCCAGGCCTCGTCCTCGGCGAGATAGCCCGCCGTGCGGGCGGCGCGGGCGATGAACACCAGGCGGGCCAGATCCCAGGCGGTGGCGTCGGTCTGCAGCGGGCTCGGCAGGCTGTCGGTGATACCGAGCTTGATGGCCTGCAGCCACGCGTCGTAGTCGCGGTCGATGCCCGCCGGACCGCGGTAGCCGCGGAAACCCGAGAGGGTGTGCAGGAATTCGCGGTGCTCGTCGGCCAGGCCGGTGCGGTCCACGCGCCCGTTGTCGCCCGCCGCGGCGACGGCCAGCGGGTGCACGAGTTCGAACAGCGGCGCGTGCATGCCGGCGAGCAGGCGGCGGATGGTGTCGCGGGCGTCCTCGGCATTGTCGACGCCCCACGATTCGTGCAGGCCCTCGATCGCGGTCTCGCGCCGGGTGACGGTGCTGTCGGGCTCCTCGGGCAGAAAGGCGACGGCGTCGCAGTGCGCGCCCCAGCTGCGCCCGTAGTAGGCGCCCACCGCCAGCGCGGTGATCCGGTTGTCGTCGATGGCCGCGCCCGACCAGACATCGGGTTCGGTGTCGATATCGGACCCGGGAAAACTCGCGATCCGCGGCGCTCCACCGCGCACCGATGCTGCCGATTGCATGGAGCCCACCCCTCCGCCGAACGGAATGCTGTCGCCGCCAGATGCTACCGACCGTCACCCGGCCGCTCGTGGCGCGTACATGATGATGCCCACCCCGGCCAGGCACACCAGCGCCCCGAGCACATCCCACCGATCCGGCCGGAACCCGTCCAGCGCCATCGCCCACAGCAGCGACCCCGCGACGAAAACCCCACCGTACGCGGCCAGGATCCGCCCGAAATGCGCGTCCGGCTGCAAGGTCGCCACGAACCCGTACACCCCCAGCGCCACCACCCCGGCCCCGATCCACACCATCCCGCGATGCTCGCGCACGCCCTGCCAGATCAGCCAGGCTCCACCGATCTCGGCGACAGCGGCCAGCACGAACAACAACACGGAACGCAACACGGTCATAGCGGGACCCTATGCGGTGACAACCCGCCCGTCCCGGCAGCCCGATCACCGGTACCGTGACGAGGTGCCGATCTCGTTCGATATCACCGGTTTTCGGCGTATCCCCGACCCACCGTTCGGGCTCGCCGCCTGGACCGTGCGGGGAACGCCGGACATCGTCAGCCTGGCCTACCACGACATGGTGCCGGACCTGCCCGCCGCGCTGGATGGCGATACCGGCGATCTGCTGCGCGCCCTCGCCCGGGAACGCAGCACCACCGGTTGCCTGCTCGAGGCCGGGGTCGCGCGAATCGACGGCCAGGACTGCCTGACCGGCTGGAGAAGCTCCCGCTGCCGAATCAGCCACGCGGCCAGGCGTTCTGCGCGTCGGTCACGGTGCCCAAAGCCGCGTGCAGCGCCACCCTGCAGATCCTGTGCCCGGAGGACGGTGTCACCGGGATGCGTGAGGCCGTGCTCGCGGCTCGGATCGGCTTCGCGGACTTCTACCGGCCGCACCCGTTCGACCCGTGGCTGAAGAACGCCCTGCCCTGCCACGCCGCCGACGACCGCCGCTACGACGACGAATTCCCCGACCATCCGCTGACCAGGGCCCGGCGCTGGCTGGACCGCACCGTGCGCACCGCACGGCTGACCGCCGAGTTCGCGGCACTGCGTCCCTTCAGCGGTCCGTGATCTCGTCGAACCGCCAGAACAGCAGGCTCTGGTCGTAGCCGCCCGAGGCGAACCGGGCGCCGGACGCGTCGACGGCGAGAGCCATGACCGGCGCGCTGTGCGCGGTCAGCGGCTCCGCGACCGGCTGCTGGGTCCGCGTGTCCCACACCCGCACGGTGTTGTCGGTACCACCGGTGACGAGACGGGCGCCGTCGCCGCTGAACGCCACCGAGGTGACGAACCCGCTGTGGCCCGACAGCACCCGGCCGAAGGGCCCGCCGGTGTCGGTGGACCACAGGCGCGCGGTGTGGTCGAAACCGGCTGTCGCGAGCAGGGATCCGTCGGGAGCGAACGCGAGCGAGTACACCGAGTCGGTATGCCCCGCCAACGGACGGCCCACCGACGCGCCCGTCTCGGCGTCCCAGAACCGCACCGTGCCGTCCCGGCTCCCGGACGCGATCAGCCGCCCGGAGGGATGGAACGCCAGCGCGGTCACGCCGTCACCGTGGCCGATGAGCGGTCGCCCGATCGGCGCGCCGTCGCCGACCTGCCAGCGCCGCACGGTCCGGTCGCTACCCGCCGAGGCGAGTGTCGTCCCGTCGGGACCGAAGCGCACCGCGGTGACCGTGTCGACATGGCCCGAGCAGGGCCTGCCGTGCGCGACTCCGGTGTAGGGCTCCCAGCAGCGCACCGTGCCGTCGGCACATCCGGCCGCGAGCACCCGGCTGTCCGGGCTGAAGTCGAGCGCGTGCACCGAGCCGGCCCGCAGCGGGACCGGCAGCGCCCAGGGCGCGTTGTCGGCGGTCGTCCAGAGGTAGAGCACACCGTCCGCGCCGGCGGCGGCGACCAGGGTGCCGTCGGGGCTGAACGCGATCGCGCCGAGCGCGGTCCCGACGAAGATCCCGGCGGCCGGATCGACTCCGGCCGCCCGTCGCACTGGCCCTGTCATCCGCCGAAACCTCCCCGCGCACTGGTGAATCGGGTGTGACAGTACCGTGCGGGCCACCGGTCATCGCGTGGGCGGCGGTAGGGTGGACCGAGTTCGTCGGCGGGGTGGAGGGGGTCGGTGGTGCGGCTGCTACCGGGCACGGTGTTCGCTGGCTACACCGTGCAGCGTGAACTCGGCGCGGGCGGAATGGGCGTGGTGTATCTCGCGCGGCATCCCCGGCTGGACCGGGCCGTCGCGCTGAAGGTGCTGGGGGAGTTGACCGGCGGCGGTGCCGGGGCACGAGCCGCCTTCGACCGCGAGGCGCGGCTGGCCTCGCGGCTGGACCATCCGAACATCGTCGCCGTCTACGACCGCAGCGCCGCCGACGAGGCCACGCTGTGGCTGACCATGCGCTACATCGCCGGTGGCGACGCGGCGGGGCTGCTGCGCGACGCGCGGGCAGGACTGGCCGCCGACCGGGTGACCGGCTGGATCGCCGACGCCGCCCGCGGCCTCGACCACGCCCACCACCACGGCGTCCTGCACCGCGACATCAAACCGGCGAATCTGCTCGTGGAACGCGACCACACCGACGAGGAGCGGGTGCTGGTCGCGGATTTCGGTATCGCCCGCTCCTTCGACGACACCGTGACGGTCTCCGGCATCGCCGCGACCCTGCCCTACACCGCGCCGGAACGTTTCCTAGGCACGCCGGCCGACCATCGGGCCGACATCTACTCCCTGGGTTGCACGCTCTACGAATTGCTCACCGGCAGAAAGCCTTTCCCCGCGGGCGAGCAGGCCGCGATCATCGGCGCGCATCTCACGGCGCCACCGCCACGGGTCACCGATCTACGGCCGGACCTCCCCGGGGCACTGGACAGGGTCGTCGCGACCGCGCTGGCCAAGCAGCCCGCGGAACGCTATCCGAGCTGCGCCGCGCTGGCCAGGGCGGCCGCCGACGCGCTGTCGGTCGCGGCGCCGCACCCATCGCCCGCGTCGGCCCCGCACCCACCGACCGCGCGCACCGCGCCGACCGTGCGCGCCACGACACCGCCCACCGGCGACCGGCCGACACAGGCACCGCCGCTGAATCCGATCGCCACGGTGAACATGGCGGTGCCGGTCTGCTCGGTGACCTACAGCCCGGACGGCGCCACGGTCGCGGTCTGCGACGCCGACTACAACATGGTGCGCGTCCTCGACGCCCAGACCCAGCAGCCGGTCGGCGAGCCGTTCATCGGGCATTCCGCGGCGGTCTTCTCCGCGCGCTTCAGCCCGGACGGGAAACTGCTGGTCACCGGCAGTGCCGACGGGACGGCGCAGATCTGGGACACGCGTACCCGCCGCCCGGCCGGACCCCGGCTGACCGGTCATACCGGCACCGTTCACGCCGTCCGATTCGCGCCGGACGGCACCACCGTCGCCACCGCCGGAGCCGACCGGACCGTGCGGCTCTGGGATGTCGGCACCGCGCAGCCGATCGGCGCGCCGCTGCGGGGCCACACCGACCTCGTCTGTGACGTCGCCTTCGCCCCCGACGGCGCGATGCTCGCGAGCGCGGGCGGTGACAGCACCGTCCGGCTCTGGGACCCGCGCACCGGCGCGCCGATCGGCCGACCGCTCACCGGGCACAGCCGCTGGGTCCAGTCGGTCGCCTTCACCCCGGACGGAACCCGGCTGGCCTCCGGCGGCGCCGACGGAACAGCCCGGCTCTGGGACCCACGCACCGGTCGTCAGCTCGGCGAATCCCTGACCGGCCACACCGATTCGGTGATCTCGCTCGCCGTCAGCCCGGACGGATCACTGCTCGCCACGGCGGGCAACGACCGGACCGTGCGGCTCTGGGATCCCCGCACCGGTCGCGCGCTGGGCACCCCGGCCACCGGGCACACGCATTCGATCCTGTCCGTCGCGTTCAGTCCCGAGGGCAACTTCCTGGCGAGCGCCGGCTTCGACACCACCGTGCGGTTCTGGTCGGTCGCGGTCGGCGCGGCCGCGGGCACTATCTCGCGCGCCACGCCCGCCTCGACGATCCGGACCGGCACCAGGATCGCGGCCCTGGCGTTCCGCCCCGACGGGACGGCGCTCGCGACCGGCGGCGACACCGAGGGTGTCACCCTGTGGGATCTGCGGACCCGGTCGGCGGTGGGTGGCCTGCACGGGCTCGGCGCGTGGGTCGAGGCGGTGGCCTTCGACCCGACGGGTTCGGCGGTGGCCGCCGGTGGCCGCGGCGGCACCGCGCACCTGTGGGACACCCGTGTCACCGATCCCGCGGGCCGGTCTCTGGCCGGTCATCGGGGCTGGGTCTCCGCGGTGGG
This sequence comes from Nocardia sp. NPDC004415, assembly GCF_053602435.1. NCBI lineage: Bacteria > Bacillati > Actinomycetota > Actinomycetes > Mycobacteriales > Nocardiaceae > Nocardia > Nocardia sp. NPDC004415. Next base: position 55,648 of record NZ_JBSGDP010000009.1, on the reverse strand, counting down.
CTTCAGCCCCGACGGCGCCGTGCTGGCCACGGCGGGCACCGACGGCACGCTGCGCCTGTGGGACGCCGGGACCGGACAGCCGATCGGGCCGCCGCTGGTGGACCGGCCGGTCGCGGTGACCACCCTGTCCTTCTCGCCCACGGGCGCCCTGCTGGCCGCGGGCGGCCTCGACCAGGCCGTGCGGCTCTGGGACACCCGCACGCGCGGGCTCGCGAGTCCGCCGCTGCTCGGCCACACCGAGTCCCTCTACACCGTCGAGTTCGGCCCGGACGGCACCGTGCTCGCCTCCGCCGGGCTGGACGCGGGAATCCGGTTGTGGGACATGCGAACCCGTGCGCAGATCGGCGATGCCCTCACCGGGCACACCGACGCCGTGCACGCGGTGGCCTTCAGTCCCGACGGCACCCTGCTGGCCTCGGCGTCGGCCGACCGCACCGTGCGGTTGTGGGACATCCGCACCCGGCGGCCGGTCGGCGCGCCGCTGCTCGGCCACACCGACGCGGTGACCGCCGTCGCCTTCAGCCGCGACGGCACCCTGCTGGCCACCGGCAGCGCCGACGAGACGGTACGCCTGTGGCTCATCGCACCGGACCAGCGGTCGAAGGTGTCGGTGGGCGGGGCTACCGTCGGGGGATGACCGACTACCGGGAGCGTGCGGCACGCCTCGACCGGGCCGTGGTGTGGACTCGCGGCCGGTCCGCGCGGCCGGGGCCGGTCACGGTCTATCCCGACGGGTGCATGGATCTGATCTGGACCGAGGGCGCGCTCATGGTGGCCGGGCCGGACAGCCGCGCCTTTCTCGCGCCGTCGGATCGGGCCGGGGAGTTCGTCGGGATCCGGTTCGCGCCGGGGACGGCGCCCGCGCTGCTGGGCGTGCCCGCGGTGGAGTTGCTGAATCAGCGGGTCGACCTGGGCGATCTGCTGCCCACCCGGGAGGTCCGCACGCTGATCGACTCGATCGACAACGCGCCCGACCGGGTGGTGGCGCTCGAGACGGTCGCCGCTCGACTGGCCGAGGGGAAAGCGCGCGCCGACCCGGTGCTCACCGCCGTCGCGGACAATCTCGCCGCGGGCGCCACGGTGGCCGACACGGCCTCGCTGGCGGGGCTCTCGGCGCGGATGCTGCACCGCCGCAGCCTGGCGGCTTTCGGCTACGGGCCCAAGATGTTGGCCCGAATTCTCCGGTTCCAGCGCGCGCTGGCCGCCGTGCGCGCCGGAATCCCGGCCGCCGAGACCGCCGCGGTGACCGGTTTCGCCGACCAGGCGCACCTGTCCCGAGAGTTCCGTGACCTGGCCGGATGCTCGGTCCGGGCACTGCAGCCGCGGTAATCCGTGACCGTGCGCCCGGAAAGTCTCATTCGGCAACGCCCCGGGGGAAAGTTATGCTCACAGAGCACGCCCCGTCGCTTGTGCCAGGCAAGTCCGAAACACGACGAGAGGATGTGACCCGAATGATCGACGAATCCGTGTACTCCACGCTCCGTATCGAGGCCGAACGAGACGAAGTCCGTCGACTTGTCGTCGGTGCCGTCGTCGTCCGGCACCACCGGGTGCTCATCCTCCGCCGCCGACGATCCGACTCGCTGGGCGGCCGCTGGGAGCTACCGAGCGGGGTCGTGGAACCCGGCGAGGCCCTCGACGACGCGGTGGCCCGCGAAGTCGCCGAGGAGACCGGGCTCGAGGTCACCGAGGTCACCGACTACCTGGGCGAATTCGACTACCTGTCCAGTACCGGCGCGCGGACCAGGCAGTTCACCTTCGTCGTCGATGTCGCCGCGACCGGGCCGGTGCGGTTGACCGAACACGACACCCACCTGTGGACCAGGCTGACCGGGGAACCGCCGGTCAGCGACGAGGTCCGCGAGATCCTGGGCCGGTACCAGCGGCGCCAGCGCGACCCGCGCGGCTGGTCGGCCTATTCGCTGGGCAACGGGGCGTAGAGGTCGATGCCCTGGCCGTCGGGGTCGGCGAGCGTGGCGTAGCGCTGGCCCCAGACGGCGTCCCAGGGCGCGAGGTCGCCGTGGTAGCCGTCCGCGACGAGTTCGGCCCACAACTTGTCCACCTCGGCCGGGTCGGCGCAGCGGAACGCGATCCCGCTGCGGCCGTGCCCGGTCGGCGGCTCCCAGCCCGGTGAGAACGAGGCGATGACCGCCTCGGAGTCCAGCGCAAGGCGCAGGCCGCCACCGAGCGGTGCCTCGGTGTGTTTCTCGGTTTCCGCGCCCTCGGGGAAGGCGAGGCCGAGCTTGCGATAGAAGGTCACCGAGGCGGCCATGTCGGAGACGACGATCGAGATCACATCAAGCCGTGGAGTCATATCCGCAGCGTAAGCGAGGCGTCGGTGGGCGTCTTGAACGAATCGGACGTCAGCGGGTCGGCGCGGGAATCAGTTCGGCGATGAGGTTGCCGATCAGGATGCGCAGGTGGTCGCGGATGCCGCGCACCACCTCGATCGGCTGCCCGGCCGGGTCGGCCAGCACCCAGTCGCGATAGCTGATCCCGGGGAAGTACGGGCACACCTCGCCGCAGCCCATCGTCACCACCACATCGGAGAGGCCGACGGCGTCGTCGGTGAGCGCCTTGGGTTGCTCGCCGGCGATGTCGATGCCGATCTCGGCCATGGTCGCCACCGCGACGGGATGCAGCGCGTCGGCGGGTTCGCTGCCCGCGGTGCGCACCTCGATGCGGGTGCCCGCCATGGCCCGCAGCAGTCCCGCCGCCATCTGCGACCGGCCCGCGTTCTGGACACAGACGAACAACACGCTGGGTGTGTGGGCCATGGTCGCCCTTTCGGCGCTGGAGCGAAGTGCTTGTGGCACTTCAGATATACCCGCGCCACCGGGGTGGAACAACCGGTACCGGCGGAATCAGTCCAGCGAACCCAGCACCCGGCGCACGTAGTCGTTGGCGAACACCCCGGTGGGGTCGAGGCGGCGGCGCACCGCGGTGAACCGGTCCCAGTCGGGGTAGCGCGGACGCAGGGTCTCGGCGGTCTGGTAGTGCCGTTTGCCCCAGTGCGGCCTGCCGCCGTAGGTGTCGAAAACCGCTTCGCAGGCACGGAAATACGGGTCCCACACCATGCCCTCGTACTGGTGCACGGCGATGTAGCAGGTGTCGCGCCCGCCCGCGGGGGACAGGAACGCGTCGTCGGGGGCCACCCAGCGCACCTCGATCGGCATCGGGGTGTCGAAGCGCTTGCCGAGCTCGACGATCTCGCGGACCGCAGCCACCGAATGTTCCCGGGGCACGGCGTATTCCATCTCGTTGAACTTCACCAGGCGCGGGGTGGCGAAGACGCGGTAGGAGCGATCGGTCTGCCTGTTGTTGCTGCCCGCGAGCGCGGCCAGCCGGTGGATGGTGGGGATGGCGGCGGGGATTCGCCTGCCCACCTTGCACATTCCGTCGTAGAGGTGATTGGCGAGCACGATGTCGTTGAGCCACTCGCTGATCCGGCCGCGCGGCTGTTCGGCGGCGTCGGTGCGGTTGAGCGCCTTGGTCATCGCCACCGAGCTGTGCGGGAAGGCGAAGAACTCGAAGTGGTCGTTGCCGTCGACGTAGCTGTCGAGATCGGCGAGCACCTCGTCGAGCGGCACCGGCCGTTCGACATTGTCGAGCACGAACGACGGCTCGAGCTGCAGCGTCGTCGCGGTGACGATGCCCAGCGCGCCGATGCTGACCCGCGCGGCCTTCCACCCGTCCGGATCGGTCTGCTCGTTGAGCTCCACCCGGCTGCCGTCGGCCAGCATGACCTCCACCGAGTGCAGCGCCGCGGAGATGTTCTGCAGTTTCGCGCCGGTGCCGTGGGTGGCGGTCGCGGTGGCGCCGGCGATGGTCTGGGTGTCGATATCGCCCAGATTCGGGAACGCCAGCCCGTGTTCGTGCAGCAGCGGGCTCGCCGCGTTGAGCGTGAGCCCGGCCTCCACCCGCACCCGCCCGGTCGCGGTGTCCACCTCGAGCACCCGGTTCAGCCCGCCCAGGTCGACGAGGGTGCCGTCGGTGAGCACCGCGTCGGTGAACGAATGACCCGAGCCGGCGACCCGCACGGTGCGCCCCGCCTCGGCCGCCGCGGTCACGATCTCGGCCAGTTCTTCGACGCCGCGGGGCGCGGCGACGACGGCGGGTGTGCAGCGCTGCTCGCCCGCCCAGTTCACCCAGGTGCTCTTGGTCATGTGTCCAAGAGTAGTGGATAAAGTGTGACGCGCGCTACTGGTTACGCATGTGGCAACCGGTCAGCGATCGATGCTCAGGTGAGTACCGGGAAATTGCTGCGGAACACGCCGTCGGGGTCGCGGTCGCGTTTGATCTCGCGCAGGCGCGGCAGCGAGTGCGCGAGCGCCTCGGCGGCTGACTGATCGGGTGCCAACAGGGTGAACGGGGTGCGGCCGCTGTCCACCGGGCGCAGGATGTCGAGGTATTCGGTCACGCGCGCGTCCAGCGCCTCGGCGGTGCCGGGCGCGGTCTGCAATCCGGTGAAGTTCACGCAGTACGGCTCGGCGATCGGGCCCGCCGCGGAGTCGGAGGGCCGGGCGAGCGCGCCGCCGAGATGGCGGATCTGCACGCTGAGCAGGGGATCGATGGGCCGGGCGAGCAGGGCCTGCGCGACGGTGTCGTCGAGGCCGGTCAGCAGCGTGCCTCGCTGACGGGTGGGGCTCGGGTCGGTCGGCTCGCCGGTGATGGAACCCAGGTCGGTGACCGGCAGGACGCGGCGGTTGTCGGACATCCGCGCGGGAATGCTGTCGAAGGGGCGCAGCAGCGTTGTGCCCTGTTCCTCGGTCCCGAGGTAGGTCGCGTCGATGCCGACCATGGGCGGCGCGCTCGGGAACCGGAACAGGCTCCACCAAACGCTCAGCTCGTCCGGGGCGGTCGCGGTGACCTGCCGGAACGCGGCCAGCACCGTCGGGGCGGCGGCGACGGGCCACAGCATCCGGCCGCCGTAGAGCGCCGGTGCCGGTCGCAGCGCGAACTCGATCGCGGTGACCAGGGCGTAGTCCCCGCCGCCGCCGCGCAGTGCCCAGAACAGATCGGTCTCGCTCGTCGCGCTCGCCCGCAGCTTCTTGCCTTGGGCGTCGATCACCTCGAAAGCGCTGACCTGATCGCAGGCCCAGCCGTATTTGCGGCCGAACCAGCTGAGACCGCCGCCCAGCGTGTAGCCGGTGATCCCGACGCCGGGCGCGCTCCCGGTCACCCCGGTCAGCCCGGCGGGCCCCGCGACGGCCTGGACCCGGCTCCACGGCACCCCGGCGCCGACGCGGGCGGTCGCGGCGGAGGGGTCGACCCGCACCTCGTCGAGCCGGGCGGTGCGGACGAGGATTGTCCCGTCCAGCGCGGGGGACGGGCTGTGCCCGTTCGGCTGGGTGGCCAGCGCGATGCCGGCCTCGCCCGCGAACCGGACCAGCGCGGCGACGTCCTCGGCATCGGCGACCTCGGCGACCGCGCGCACCGACTGGTCGACGGTACGGTTCCACGGCCGGCGCGCGGGATCGAAGCCCTCGTCGCCCGGCAGCAGCACCCGACCACGCAGGACGGACCGCAGGTCGGTGATGTCGGCGGGCGTCGCGGCCCGGGGGCCGTCGTCCGAGCACGCCGTGAGCAACCCGCTACCCGCGAGCGTCAGCGCACCTCCCATCACCAGGAATCCGCGTCGGTTCACAGCCTTCATCTCTGCCTCTCCTGCACTGTCGTGGAATTCGTGTGTAATCGCTCGGTGTGACCGAAAGGTGGTGCGGAACAGCTGATCACCGGAGCGGCCGGGCTTCCGGGAGCGAGCGAACCGTAGTCGATCGCGGCAGCGGCGAGTTATGATACGAGTCACTCTTGTATCGAATCATCGGACTGGTTACGCTCGGCTCGTGTCGACACCATCAGACGGAGACGTGCCACTGCGATCCGGTGGGCGCCCGCGTGATCCCGGTCGCGACAGCGCGCTGCTGGCCGCCGCGGGGGAGATCCTGCCCGAGGTGGGCTACGACCGGCTCACCGTCGAGGCCGTGGCGGCCCGCGCCGGCGCGGGCCGGGCGACGGTCTACCGGCGATGGAAGGACAAATCCGAGCTCGTCCGCGACGCGATCGAGGCGCTGGGCTGGGAGGTGCCGATCCCCGACACCGGCAGCCTGCGCGCGGATCTCATCGCACTGGGGACTGCCTACGTCGACACCAGTAGCCGGCGCGATGCGGTGCTGGCGGCGATCGCGTCGTCGATGGCGCGCGATCCACAGTTGCGCGAGACTGTCGAACGCGTCATCGCCACTCCCCGGCGTGAGGCCTACGCCCTTGTCGTGGAGCGGGCGCGGGCGCGCGGCGAAATCGCCGAGGGCGCCGATCTCGGCCTGATCGCCCACGTTATTCCCGCGATGATCTTTCATCGCATCATGATTCTCGGTGAGCCCACCGATGGCGCATTCTTCGAACGTCTCATCGATTCGCTATCCCTCCCCTTGCTGACAGGTGAACGGAGTTCAGAATGAGCAAGTCTCAAATCGACCCGATGGTGCTGATCAATGTCTTCGAGCTGACCGGCGGTGATATCGAAGAATTGGTCGCCGACTGGCAAGTGGCATTGGATGTCATGCGAAATATGTCCGGCTTCATTTCCTCGACATTGCACCGGTCGGTGGATGGAAATGCGAAGTTTCAGCTGATCAATGTCGCCCATTGGGAATCCGCCGAGGATTTTCAGGCGGCATTCGCCGATCCGGAATTCCTCTCGATTTCCGGAAAAATGCTCGCCAGTGACCGCTACAGCTTCACACCACACCCTTCCATCTATAGGCGCGCGCTGACCACCGAAATCCAGGGCTGATCGAGCGGAGGAGAAGCAGTGAAGCTGGTTGTCTTCGGTGCGAACGGCGCGACCGGCAGGCAGGTGACCCGGCTGGCCATGGACGACGGCCACGAGGTCACCGCCGTCGTGCGTGATCCCGCGACCTTCGCGGCACCGCACGGGCTGCGGGTCGTGCGGGCCGACATCCTCGACCCGGGCGCGGTCGACCGGGCGGTGTCGGGTCAGGACGCGGTCGTCTCCGCGGTCGGCGCCGCCTATACCCGCAAGCCGGTCACGATGTATTCCTCCGGAATCGCCAATATCACGCGAGCGATGGGGCGCGGTGGGGTGCGGCGGCTGGTCTGTGTCAGTTCCGTCTGCGTTCCGCCGTCGGCGGCGCCAGGGGAACGGATGTTCTTCCGCGCGGCGGTGCGCCCGATCCTGCGCACGATCGGCCGCACCGCCTACGCCGACATGGTCCGGATGGAGGCGTTTCTGCAGGCCAGCGGTCTGGACTGGACGATCATCCGGGCCTCCGGTCTCTTCGACGGGGTGGATGTCACCGACTACACCATCGCCCCCACCCGAATTCCCGGCCTGTTCACCTCGCGGGTCGACCTGGCGCACGCCCTGCTCGCCGCCGCGGTCCGCAACACCCACCCCCGTGCCGTGGTCGATGTGATCACCGTGGCCGGGACCCCGAAATTCAGCAGCCTGCTCATCAAAGAGGTCAGCCGCAGCCGATAGGCGGCATTCTGGTCACACCGGAGGAAGAACAATGACAAGAATCGTACGATCGCGCCGTTCTGTCCTGGGCGTGCTGATGGTGGCATTCGGTGTCGTCACGGCGCTGTTCGTCCCGGGCACCGCTGTCGCAGAGCAGCAGGCGTGTTCGCTGACCGGCTCGTGGTCGGTGAGTGTGGTCGAGCATCTGTCGACCGGGCCGGTCACCCGTACCGGCGTGTTCACTTTCGATGAAGGTGGCGGCGGGACCCTGGTCACGGGTGGTGGCCTCACCGGAACCCTCACCTGGACACAGCAGGGCAAGACCATCGCCTTCGACCTGAACCACAATCTGCCACCGGACGGGTCGGTAACAGGTTCTCAGCAGGGCACACTGAACAATTCCCAGAAATTCACCTCGACGGGCACGACCACCCAATATCGAGCGGACGGATCGTTGATCGAGTCGTTCCGCGCCGATTTCACCGCAACCAAGAACTGACGCCACCGAAGGGCAGCACATATTTGCCCGATCACCCGGCCCCGAGCCGCGTGATCGGGCGTTTTTGTGCGCAGACGGTATCGCGGATGCGGCAAATATCGGGCGACCTCGGTCGCGGTATGCAGTGTGCCCATGAACAAAAGTTCATCAACCCCGATGCGGTGAGATGTTCACCACTCCGGAACCTGCTGGTCGAATTCGCCGATATATGATGGTGAGCGACTTCATCGATCGTTCGAGATGCGGCAACGGGGGCGTAAATCACTCTACGATGTCGGCGATTCGCAGAGCTGACAGTGGTTTTCTGTGGTCACGCGACATGGTTGATTCGATGGGGATTTCAGGTGTGGACAGGGCCCAAAAGATCTGATCGTATCGAAACGGGGTGGGTTTTTGTGGACGAGACTCTGAGACAGCGGAGATCGGAACAGGTGCCGGGGATCGCCACCAGCCGGTCGCTGCGCCTGCTCCGGGCGGACCAGCACGCCGACTCGGGTTCCGGTGGTATCGCCGCCGTCCGCCCCGCGATCGCGTTGCGCCGCGAGGCGTTGCGGGGCGGGAACCGGCTCGCGGTCGTGCACCGCGCCGAGACCGCGCTCGGCGCGGACCTCGACCTCGCCGATGTGGCCTCGGTCTGGGCCGCACTGCTGGTACTGATCTACGCCGATCGGCTCCCCGACGTCGCGGTGCAGTGCGACCGCGTGGCGCACGCCGCGGGTCCGCGGGCGCCGGAACCACTGCGGGCGGTGATCGCGCTGGCCCGGGCCAGAGTCGCGATGCGTACCGGTGATGTCGGCGCCGCCCGCACCGATCTGCGTGCCCTGCTCGCCGGTCGGGTGAGCGCGTCGCTGCTCGGCGTGACGCGAGCGTGGCTGGTCGAATGCGAGGTGCACCTGGGCGAGCTGAAGTCGGCCTACCGGGTGCTGGCCGACGAGACGCCCCCTGCCGAAAGTCCGGAGGGGCGAGCGCATCTGCTCGCCGCCAGCGGTGCGCTCCACGGAGCAGACGGCAATCTGGAGCGAGGACTGGCCGACTACCTCGAGTGCGGCCGGGTGCTCGCCGGTTCCGAAGTGGCCAATCCGGCGGTGATTCCCTGGCGTTCGAAGGCGGCGCTGGCCGCGGTCGGGCTCGACCGGACCGACCTCGCCACCGCCCTGGCCGATGACGAACTGGCCGATGCCCGCCGATGGGGCTCGCCGGGGGCGGTGGGGTGCGCGTTGCACGCGGCCGGGATGGCCCGCCGCGACGACACCTCGCCCGAGGTACTCGAGCGCTCCGTCGAGCTGCTCGAACTGGCCAACGACACTTATGACCTGATGCCCGCCCTGTGTGACCTGGGCAGGTTGTACGCCGACAACGGTGAACTGCAGCGAGCCGTCGAGGTCTACGACTCCGCCACCGAACTCGCCACCGCCACCGGCAACCAGGCGTGGGCCCGCCGTGCGATGGCGCTGCTGCCCACCCTCTATCACCAGCCGCGCGCTGTCCGGCTGACCAAGCAGGAGCACAAGATCGCGGCGTTCGCCCGCGACGGCTACAGCAACAAGCTGATCGCCGAGGTGACCTTCCTGACCGTGCGGACGGTCGAATTCCACCTGTCGAACGTGTATCGCAAACTCGGCATCTCCGGCCGTCATCAGCTGCCCGGCGCCATGGCGCCTCGCTCGTGCGCGTGAACGCCGTGCGCGCCGGGCGCGGGAGGTGACGAGGGTCCTGAAGCGGGCGGCCGAGCGCTTCGCGGTGCTGTCGGTGCGTAACTTCCGGTTGTTCGTCGCCGGGCAGCTGGCCTCGGTGACCGGCACCTGGATGATGATCGCGGCCCAGGACTGGCTCGTCCTCGAACTCACCCACGGCTCGGCGTCGGCGCTGGCGTTGGTCACCGTGTGTCAGTTCGCCCCGGCGGTTTTCGTCTCCGTGGGGGCTGGTCTGCTTGCCGACCGGATGGCCAAAAGGTCCCTGCTGATCGTTCTCAACGCCGCGGCGGGGCTGGTGGCGTCGGCGCAGGCGACGATCGTCGTGTCGGGCGGGGTGCAGCTGTGGCACCTGTATCTGCTCGCGCTGGTGATCGGGATCGTCAACGCGATCGAGACGCCGGTGCGGATGGCCTTCATCGGCGAGATCGTCGGTGAGGCGAGGTTTCGCGACGCCTCCTCGCTGAGCGCGATGTACTTCAGTGTCGCTCAGCTCGTCGGCCCCGCCATCGCGGGTGTGCTGATCGCGGCATTCGGTACCGGGACGGCCCTGGCGGTCAACGCGGTGAGCTACGCGGCGACCATCGCCGGCCTCGCGCTGATGCGCAGATCCGAGCTGCGCTCGGTGCCGCGTGCCCCGCGACGATTCGACATGCTGCGTGGCCTGCGCTGTGTCCGCGACGATCCGCACCTGACCGGCGCCATCGTGCTGCTCGCGGTGGTCGGGTTGTTCGCGCTGAATCTGCGGGTGACAGCGCCGCTCCTGGCGAAAACGGTCTTTGACGCGACCCCGGCGGTCTTCGGCGCGGTGAGCGCCGCCCTGGCGTGCGGCTCGCTGTTCGCGGCGATGTTCCTCGGTGGCCGGGGTGCACCGTCGCCGAATACGGCGATCGGGTGCGCGGTGGTACTCGGCACCGCGGAGGCCGCGCTGGGGCTGATGAGCAGCGTGGTGGCTGCCATGGTGCTGCTGGCGGTCTGCGGCGCGGCCATGACGATGTTCCTGCAGACGACCAACCACTTTCTCCAGCTGAGCAGCCCGCCCGCGGACAGGACGCAGGTCATCGCGCTGTATACCACCGTCGTGCAGGGGATCACCCCGTTGGCGGCGCTCGGTGTCGGCGTGCTCGCCGATCGGATCGATGTCCGCGTCGTCGTCTCGCTGAGTGGGGCGGTGGCCGCCGGTCTGGCCTGCGCGGGCCGGCTCGCGCGCAGGCGACCTGTCGGTGGACCACGCGAACCTGAGGACGTGCCTTTGCGTTCGCACCCAGAACCTACGGGTCGGCCGTAGGGTTGCGCGCTCGCTGTTGATGCGGGTCCGAAACGCGTGGAATAGTCCACCTCATCGACCGAAAAGCCTTGAGGCGCAGTCGATATCAACTCCCGCGAGCGATGCCGGGCAGGTGTCCGGAAACAGGTAGCGGGCTCCGTCGAGCGCACTGTGAGGAAAGCCGTATGCGTAAGGTGCTGATCGCCAATCGAGGGGAGATCGCGGTCCGGATCGTCCGGGCCTGCCGCGATGCGGGACTGGACAGCGTCGCGGTTTACGCCGACTCGGATCGCGACGCCGTACATGTGCGGGCGGCGGACGAGGCCTACGCGCTGGGCGGTGATACGCCCGCGGCCAGCTACCTCGATCCGCGCAAGATTCTGCGGATCGCCGTGGAGTCGGAGGCCGACGCGGTGCATCCCGGGTACGGATTCCTCTCCGAGAACGCTGATTTCGCTCAGTCGGTTCTGGATGCGGGACTCACCTGGATCGGCCCGCCACCGGCCGCGATCCGTCTGCTGGGTGACAAGGTCGCCGCCCGCCGGATCGCCCGCTCGGTCGGTGCCCCGCTGGTCCCGGGAACCAGTGAGCCGGTGGCCGGGCCCGGCGAGGCGCTCGCCTTCGCCGACGAGCACGGGTTGCCGATCGCGATCAAGGCTGCCTTCGGCGGTGGCGGACGCGGGTTGAAAGTCGCCAGGGAGCGTGCGGAGATCCCGGAGCTGTTCGAGTCGGCGCAACGCGAAGCGCTGGCCGCCTTCGGCCGTGACGAATGCTTCGTCGAACGCTACCTCGATCGGCCACGGCATGTGGAAACACAATGCCTGGCAGACTCTTTCGGCAAGGTCGTGGTCGTATCGACGCGGGACTGCACGCTGCAGCGACGTCACCAGAAGCTGGTCGAGGAGGCGCCGGCACCGTTTCTCACAGCGGCTCAGCGTGCGGAACTCTCCCGCGCGTCGAAGGCCATCCTCGGCGCGGTCGGCTATGTGGGTGCGGGAACCTGTGAATTCCTGCTCGGTGCCGACGGTGTCGTGTCCTTCCTCGAGGTGAACACCCGTATCCAGGTGGAACACCCGGTGAGTGAGGAGGTCACCGGCATCGACCTGATCGAGCAGATGCTGCGGATCGCCGACGGTGAGCCGCTCGGGTTCGACGACCCCGTGGCCCGCGGTCACAGCCTGGAGTTCCGGATCAACAGTGAGGACCCCGGCCGGGGGTTCCTGCCCTCGCCCGGCACGGTCACCGTCTTCGCGGCGCCGTCGGGTCCCGGTGTCCGGCTCGACAGCGGCGTCGAGGCGGGCACCGTGATCGGCCCGGCGTGGGATTCGCTGCTGGCCAAGCTGATCGTTACCGGGGCGACGCGCGAGCACGCGCTGCGCCGCGCCGCGCGAGCGCTGGGCGAGTTCGTGGTCGACGGGGTGCCGACGACCCTGCCGTTCCATCGCGCGGTGGTGGTCGACCCGGCGTTCACCACCGCGGCCTTCGCGGTCCACACCCGCTGGATCGAGACCGAAGCGGGCTACGACATCGCGCCGTACGACGGCACCGCGGAGACCGACGATCCGCCCGGACGCGAAACCGTGGTGGTCGAGGTCGGCGGCCGACGGCTCGAGGTGTCGCTGCCCGCGCAGACCTCGCCGGAGGTCAGGCCTGCGCCGCCGCGGGCCGTGGCCAGGAACCAGCGGCCCCGCGCGACGGGCACCGGCGACAAACTGGTCGCCCCCATGCAGGGCACGGTGGTGAAAGTCGTGGTGCGCGAAGGGCAACCGGTGGCGGTGGGTGACCTCGTGGCGGTCATCGAGGCGATGAAGATGGAGCAGCCGCTGCTCGCGCACCAGGCGGGTGTGGTGCGCGAGCTGGCAGTCGCCATCGGCACCACCATCGCGTCGGGCACCGTGGTCTGCCGCCTTGACGCCACCGCGAGTACGGCCGCGTGATGGTGACGCGCGAACCGGTCGACACGCAGGTCCTCGTCGTCGGTGCCGGGCCTGCCGGTTTGATGCTGGCCGCAGAGCTGCGTCTGTCCGGTGCCGATGTGACTGTGCTGGAACGGCTTTCGGATCCGACCGGGGAGTCCAGGGGGATCGGTCTGACGATCCGCACCATGGAGATCTTCGATCAGCGCGGGCTGCTGCCGCGGTTCGGCACGCTCGAGACCAGCACCACCGGGCATTTCGGCGGCGTGCCCTTGGATCTCGGCGTCCTGGGCGCCGCGCTGCCCGCGGCCCGCACCGTGCCGCAGGCCGCCACCGAGGCGGTGCTCGCGCAGCGGGCAGCGGAGCTGGGAGCCGATATCCGCCGCGGACAGGTGTTCGCCGATGTGGAGACCGGTGCTGATCGCGTCATCGTCACCCTGGCCGACGGGACGACGCTGACCGCGCGCTATCTCGTGGGGTGTGACGGTGGGCGTAGCGCGGTTCGCAAGGCCGCCGGGTTCGACTTTCCGGGGACACCGGCGACCAGGGAACTGCTCCTCGCCGATGTCCGGGGGATCGAGCCCACGCCACGGATGATCGGCGAACAACTCGACGGCGGGGTCGTGATGGTCGCCAGAATGCCCGACGGCGTGCACCGGATCATCGTCAGCGAACACGGCAAGCCTGCTCACCGTCGTAGCGCGCCGCCCGATTACGCCGAGGTGGCCGATGCCTGGAAGCGGTTGACCGGCGACGACATCGCCGCCGGAACGCCGGTATGGGTCAGCGCCTTCGGCGATGCCACGCGGTTGGTCACCAGCTACCGGTCCGGTCGGGTGCTGCTCGCCGGTGACGCCGCCCACGTACACCTGCCCGCGGGTGGTCAGGGGATGAACACCGGTATCCAGGACGCGGTCAATCTCGGCTGGAAGCTCGGCGCCGTAGTGCGCGGGAGCGCACCGGATTCGCTGCTGGACACCTATCACAGCGAGCGTCACAAGGTCGGCTGCGCGCTGCTGGCCAACACCGCCGCGCAGAGCCTGCTGATGCTCGGCGGTGACGAGGCCGCCCCGCTGCGGGCGGTGCTGACCGAATTGGTCGCTCGTCCCGAGGTCGAGCGACACCTTGCCGCCCGGGTCAGCGGCGTGGACATCCACTACGACGTGGGTGGCGGTTCGCACCGGCTGCTGGGTACCAGGATGCCGCACGTACCGCTGACCCGGGACGGACGGTCCACCAGCACCGCCGAGCTGCTGCGAGCCGGGCGCGGCGTGCTCCTGGACCTGGCGTCGGACCCACACACGGCGCGCACCGCGTCGGCATGGGCCGATCGCGTCGACCTCGTCACCGCGACGGCGTCCGGAGCCGGGACCGCGCTCGACGGTACCGCGGCAGTGCTGCTGCGGCCGGACGGTCATGTCGCCTGGACTGCCCCCGGCAGCCAGCGCGACCTTCCGACGGCCCTGGACCGCTGGTTCGGGCCCGCTCGATGAACACCAGAGAAGAGGAATCATGTTCAGCACCCTGATTGTCGCCAGGATGGAGCCCGGCGCCGCCGCGGATGTCGCGGACCTGTTCCGGGAATTCGACGGCACCGAGATGCCCGCACGGATGGGCACCCGCCGCCGTCAGCTCTTTTCCTATCGCGGCCTGTATTTCCACCTGCAGGACTTCGACACCGACGACGGCGGCACCCGCATCGAGGAGGCGAAGGCCGACCCCCGATTCGTCGGGATCAGCCAGGACCTGAAGCCGTTCATCGGGGCCTACGACCCCGAGACCTGGCGTTCGCCCGCCGACGCCATGGCCCAGCGGTTCTACCACTGGACCGCGCTGTGAACGGCGAACGCCGGCGCGTGGTGGTCACCGGAATCGGGGTCAGCGCGCCAGGGGGAATCGGCACCAAGAATTTCTGGGACCTGATCTCCAACGGCCGCACCGCGACGCGCCGGATCTCCCTGTTCGACGCCACCCCGTTCCGGTCACAGATCGCCGCCGAGATCGATTTCGACCCCGAGCTGCACGGGCTGAGTCCCCAGCAGATCCGGCGCATGGACCGGGCCGCGCAGCTGGCGGTGGTCAGTGCCGAGGAGGCGGTGGCCGACAGCGGGCTCGAATTCGGGGACCTCGACCCGTGCCGCACCGGTGTCACCATCGGCAGCGCGGTCGGCGCGACGATGGGCCTCGACCAGGAATACCGCACCGTCAGTGACGGGGGACGACTGGAACTGGTCGACCATGCCTACGCGGTCCCCCACCTGTACAACTACCTGACGCCCAGCTCCTTCGCGACCGAAGTCGCCTGGGCCGTCGGCGCGCAGGGGCCGAGCACGGTGGTCTCCACCGGCTGCACCTCGGGGCTCGACGCAGTCGGCTATGCCGCCGAGATTGTGCGTGAGGGCAGCAGTGACGTCATGGTCGCCGGCGCCACCGACGCGCCGATCAGTCCGATCACCGTCGCGTGCTTCGACGCGATCAAGGCCACCACGCCACGTAACGACGACGCCGAACACGCCTCACGGCCGTTCGACGCCAGCCGCAACGGGTTCGTCCTCGGTGAGGGCGCCGCGGTGTTCGTCCTCGAGGAACTGGAACACGCTCGTCAGCGCGGCGCCACCGTCTACGCCGAAATCGCGGGGCATGCCACCAGGTCCAACGCCTTCCACATGACGGGGTTACGTCCGGACGGCAAAGAGATGGCCGAGGCCATCCGGGTCGCGCTGCGCGAAGCCGAGATCAACGGCGATGAGATCGACTACATCAACGCCCACGGCTCCGGCACCAAACAGAACGACCGGCACGAGACCGCGGCCTACAAGCGCAGCCTCGGCGACCACGCTTATCGCACCCCGGTCAGCTCGATCAAGTCGATGGTGGGCCATTCGCTGGGCGCGATCGGTTCGATCGAGATCGCCGCGTCCATCCTGGCGCTCACCAACGATGTGGTGCCGCCGACGGCCAACCTGCACAATCCCGATCCCGAGTGCGACCTGGACTATGTGCCGCTGACCGCCCGCGACCACCGCGTCGACGTGGTGCTGTCGGTCGGTAGCGGATTCGGCGGATTCCAGAGTGCCGTCGTGCTGACCAACCCGTTCCGAGGTGCGCGATGAACACGACGGTGGTCACCGGTCTCGGTATCGCGGCGCCGACCGGGATGGGGGCGGCGCCCTACTGGGACGCCACCCTGAAGGGACACAGCGCGATCCGGCGGATCACCCGCTTCGATCCCACGTCGTATCCGGCCCAGCTGGCCGGGGAGATCCCGGAATTCGAGGCAGCGGAGCACCTGCCGAGCCGGTTGCTGCCCCAGACCGACCGGATGACCAGGATCGCGCTCGTCGCCGCCGACTGGGCGCTCGCCGATGCCGGGGTGGTACCCGCCGAACTGCCCGAGTACGCCGTCGGAGTCATCACCGCCAGCCATTCGGGCGGTTTCGAATTCGGCCAGAACGAGCTCAGGGCCCTGTGGAGCCAGGGCGGCGAATTCGTCAGCGCCTACCAGTCCTTCGCCTGGTTCTACGCGGTGAACAGCGGCCAGATCTCCATCCGGCACGGACTGCGCGGGCCGAGCAGCGTCGTCGCCGGCGATCAGGCCGGTGGTCTGGATGCCATCGCCCAGGCACGCAGGCAGATCCGCAAGGGTACCGCCGCGGTGGTCTCCGGCGCCATCGACGCCTCGATCTGCCCGTGGGGCTGGGTGGCCCAGCTGGCCGGTGGTGGGCTGAGCACCGAATCCGATCCGGGCCGCGCCTATGTGCCCTTCGACGCCGGGGCACGCGGATACGTGCCAGGAGAGGGCGGCGCGCTGCTGGTGCTGGAGGACAGCGAGCACGCCGCCCGGCGCGGCGCCCGTGTCTACGGCGAGATCGCCGGTCACGCGGCCACCATCGATCCGGCGCCCGGATCGACGGGCGTCCCGGGCCTACGCCGCGCGATCGAACTCGCGCTGCGGGACGCGGGCACCGACGCGGCCGAGGTCGACGTGGTGTTCGCCGACGCCGCGGGCAGTTCCGGCGCGGACCGGATCGAGGCCACCGCGATCACCGAGGTGTTCGGTGCCCGCGGCGTGCCGGTGACCGCGCCCAAGACGATGACCGGGCGCCTGTATTCGGGTGCCGCGCCGCTGGACGTGGCCACCGCCCTGCTGGCGATCCGCGACGGTGTCATCCCGCCGACCGTCGCCAGCACGCTCGCCGAGGACTGCCCACTCGACCTGGTCTGCGCGGCACGGCAGACGCCCGTGCGCACCGCGCTGGTGCTCGCCCGGGGCGCGGGCGGCTTCAACTCGGCGATGCTCGTGCGCGCCGCCGATCCTGTCCAACACCGATGAAAGGCACTGCCATGTCCCACTCGCTGTTCACCCTCGACGATCTCCGACGCATCCTGCGCGCCGGTTCCGGTGAGAGCGCGGAGTTCGACCTCGACGGCGCGATCGACGACATCGAATTCGAGGCGCTCGGCTACGAGTCGCTCGCCCTGCTGGAGACGACCAGCCGGATCAGCCGTGAATTCGGCGTCACCCTCGACGACGACGCGGTCGTCGCGGTGACGACACCGCGCGCGCTGGTCGACCTGGTCAACGCCAACCTGCACGGTGCCGGCCAGCCGAGCTGAGCCGGAAATCACCGATCGACAAGGAGTTTCGACATGACCGACAACAACAGGGTGGCTCTGGTCACCGGCGCGACCAGCGGGATCGGGCTGGCGTGCGCGCGCCTGCTGGCCGAGCAGGGGCACCAGGTGTTCCTGTGCGCCCGGGACAAGTCCGCGGTCGCCGACACCGTGGCACAGCTGCGCGGTGAGGGCCTCGACGTGGACGGCGCCCCCGCCGATGTCCGTTCGCCCGAGGACATCTCGGCACTGGTCCGCGGCGCTGTCGAACGGTTCGGGACCATCGACGTGCTGGTCAACAATGCCGGGCGCAGTGGTGGTGGCGTCACCGCCGACATCGCCGACGAGGTCTGGTTCGACGTGATCGCCACCAATCTGCACAGCGTGTTCCTGGTGACCCGCGAAGTTCTCAACGCGGGCGGAATGCGGACGAAGCCGCGGGGCCGCATCATCAATATCGCCTCGACCGCGGGCAAACAGGGCGTGGTGCTCGGTGCGCCGTACTCCGCGTCCAAGCACGGTGTGGTCGGGTTCACCAAGTCGCTCGGCAACGAGCTCGCGCCGACCGGTATCACCGTCAACGCGGTGTGTCCCGGCTATGTGGAGACCCCGATGGCGCATCGGGTCCGGTCCGGTTACGCGCAGGCTTACGACACCTCCGAGGCCGCGATCCTGGAGAAGTTCCAGGCCAAGATTCCGCTCGGCCGGTATTCGACTCCCGAGGAGATCGCCGGACTGGTCGGCTATCTGGCCTCCGATGTGGCCGCGTCCATCACCGCACAGGCGCTCAATGTCTGTGGCGGTCTGGGCAATTTCTGATCGACGCACCGAGGAGAACCAGATGAACACGCAGACCACCCGCGAGGTCGAACACGCCATCACCGTGCAAGCGCCAGCCGGCGAGGTGTACCGGATGCTCGCCGATGTCGAGAACTGGCCGCGGTTGTTTCCGCCGTCGGTGTACGTCGAACGTCTCGAGCACACCGGAAACGAGGAACGGATCCAGATCTGGGCGACGGCGAACGGGGAGCCGAAGAACTGGACCTCCCGGCGCGTGCTGGAGCCCGACGCGGGCCGGATCACCTTCTGGCAGGAGGTTTCCGCACCACCGGTCGCCCAGATGAGCGGTACCTGGATCGTCGAGAGCGACGGCGAGACGCAGACGCGCCTGCGCCTGCTGCACAGTTACCGCGCCATCGATGACGATCCGGACGGCCTGGCGTGGATCGAGCGCGCCGTCGACGAGAACAGCAAGGCCGAGCTGCCCGGGCTCAAGGCCGCGGTGGAGTCCGCGCTGCGGACCGATGAACTGACGCTGTCGTTCGTGGACTCGATCACGGTCGCCGGCTCGGCCGCGGACCTCTACGACTTCGTCAACGAGGCAGACCGGTGGAGTGAGCGGCTACCGCATGTGGGCGAGGTGGAGCTGACCGAGACGACCCCCGGCCTGCAGGTACTGCGCATGCAGACCCGGACCGCGGACGGCTCGAGTCATCTCACCGAGTCCGTCCGGGTGTGCCTGCCGCACCGCCGTATCGCCTACAAGCAGACCACGTTGCCCGCCCTGATGAGTCTGCACACCGGGTACTGGCAGTTCGACGAAGGTGCCGACGGCGTCACCACCGCGTCCTCCCAGCATACGGTGATCATCGCGGCGGACAAGGTCACCGAGGTGCTCGGACCCGACGCCGGAACGGCCCAGGCGCGCACCTTCCTGCGCGATGCGTTGGGCAACAACAGCCGCGCCACCCTGGCCCACGCCAAAGCCTATGCCGAACAACGGCGTTGACCGTGGTGAGCGCGTGCAACCACGAGGCCGACGTACTGATCGTCGGGGCGGGACCGGTCGGGCTGCTGCTGGCCGGTGATCTCGCGCAGGGCGGTGCCGAGGTAATCGTGTTCGAACAACTGAGCACTCCGACCACCGAATCCCGCGCCTCGACGCTGCATACCCGCACCATGGAGCTGCTCGCCGAGCGAGGGATCCTGTCCCGGCTCGGGGAGTTGGCGCCGGGAGGTCCGGGGCACTTCGGCGGCATCCTGCTCGACCTGGCCGAGGCCGACCCCGGCCACCCGTACGCCGGCCAGTGGAAATGCGCGCAGGCGCGGCTGGAGGCCGTTCTGCAGGAGCGCGCGGTCCACGCGGGTGCCACGGTGCTGCGGGGTACTCGCGTCGTCACCGTGGACGAGGAGGGTGACCGGGTGGCCGCCGGAACCATCGACGGCACCGGGGTCCGCGCGCGGCACACGGCGGCCTATCTCGTCGGCTGCGACGGTGAGCAGAGCACGGTCCGTGACCTGGCTGGATTCGAATTCGCGGGCAGCGCGGCGACCGAGCAGATGCTGCGCGCCGACATCGCCGGGGTGACGGTCGCACCGCGCAGGTTCGAACGTTCGGCCAGGGGACTGGCTACCGCGGCGCGCTGGCCCGACGGTAGCACGCGGGTGATGGTGCATGTGCACGGCGCCGCGCCTACCGAACGGTCCGACCCCGGGTTCGCCACGGTCGCCGCGGCGTGGGCCGAGGTCACCAGGGAGGACATCAGCGGTGCGCGACCGCTGTGGACCAACCGCTTCGACAACACCAGCAGACAGGTCACGCAGTATCGGCGCGGCCGGGTCCTGCTCGCGGGTGACGCCGCGCATCAGCAGATGCCGGTGGGTGGGCAGTCGCTGAACCTGGGCCTGCAGGACGCCGCCGCGCTGAGCGGCCGATTGCTCGCGGTGCTCGAGGATAGCCGCGAGGACGAGCAGCTCGACGCCTATCACGCCGAACGGCATGCGATCGGTGCCAGAACGCTGACCAACATCCGCGCCCAATCGACGTTGCTGCTCGGCGATGCCCGGGTCGACGCGGTGCGGGAGCTGTTCGGCGAATTGATGGTCTTCGACGTCGTCCGCGCCCACCTGGCGCGGATGATCTGCGCGATTCCCGGCACCGGCGCCGAATCCACCACCACAGAAGGGAACAGCGATGGGCAGCCTGACAGCTAAGACCGCCCTGGTCACCGGGGCCGACGACGGCATCGGCCGGGCCGCCGCCCGGCGACTGGCCGCCAAGGGCGCCCTGGTCGGCGTGCATCACCACGGCGCCGCCGAGGCCGCCGCGGACACCGTCCGGTCGATCGAGAAGGACGGCGGCACGGCCTTTCTGGTCGAGGCCGACCTCGGCGCCCCCGAGGGGGTCGCGGACGTGTTCACCGGCCTGGAGAGTGCGTTGCACCAGGCAGCCCGCGCCACTTTGGACATCCTGGTGAACACCGCGGACCGGACGGTGCCACCCGGGCTGGCGCCCGAACAGGTGACCCGCGCGGAGATCGACCTGTTGTTCGCGGTGAATGCCACGGCGCCGTACTTGCTGGTCCAGCGCTCGCTCGCACTGTTGTCCGACGGTGGCCGCATCGTGAACGTGACCTCGGGACTGACCAGGGTCGCCAATCCCCACGAGGTGGCCTATGCCATGAGCAAGGGCGCGCTCGAGCAGATCACCTTGCACTTCGCGCGGTATCTCGCCCCGCGCGGTATCACCGTCAACAGCGTCGCCGCGGGACCGACCAGGGACAGTCGGGCGATCTACGACGATCCCGGGCTGGTCGAGGCGATGTCGGCGTTGTCGGCGTTCAACCGCATCGGTGAACCCGGCGACGTCGCCGACGTGGTGGCCTTCCTCGCCACCGACGAAGCCCGCTGGATCACCGGAGCGTTCATCGACGCGACCGGTGGGATCTTGCTCGGCTGACCACCCCCGCCAGGCCAGGAGACCAGGAGTTGCCATGACGACTGTGCAGGAACCGGCACGCTATGCCACCCGGCTCACCGAGCTGGACCATCGTAAGACCCGAGCCCGGCTCGGACCCGACCCCGCGGCGACCGAACGGCAGCACGCGAAAGGCAAACTCACGGCAAGGGAACGAATCGAGATCCTGCTCGACCCGGGATCGTTCACCGAGGTCGAACCGCTGCGCAGGCATCGCGCCACCGGCTTCGGACTGCAGGATCGGCGGCCGTGGACCGACGGGGTGATCACCGGGTGGGGCCTGGTCGACGGGCGCACGGTCTTCGTGTACGCCAGCGACTTCCGCATCTTCGGTGGTGCACTCGGCGAGGCCCACGCACAGAAGATCCACAAGATCATGGACATGGCGATCACCGCGGGCGCACCGCTGGTCTCGCTCAACGACGGAGCCGGTGCCCGGATCCAGGAGGGTGTCTCGGCCCTGGCCGGGTACGGCGGGATCTTCCGCCGGAACACCCGGGCGTCCGGGGTCATTCCGCAGATCAGTGTGATGCTGGGTCCCTGCGCGGGTGGCGCCGCCTACTCACCGGCGCTGACCGATTTCGTCTTCGTCGTCCGCGATATCTCGCAGATGTTCATCACCGGGCCCGACGTGGTGCGCACGGTGACCGGCGCGGACGTCACCCATGACGAACTGGGTGGGGCCGACGTGCACGGGGGCTCCTCCGGTGTGGCGCACTTCGTCCACGACGACGAGCACTCGTGCCTGGCCGATGTCCGGCTGCTGCTGTCGATGCTGCCGAGCAACAATCGCGAGCTACCCACTGCGGCGTTCACCACCGATCCGGTCGATCGGCAAGTCGACGCGCTACTCGACATCGTGCCGCTGGATGGCAACCAGCCCTACGACATCCGCGAGGTGCTGGCCGAGATCGTCGATGACGGTGGGTACTTCGAAGTGCAGGCGGCATGGGCGGGGAACCTGGTGTGCGCACTGGCCCGGCTCAACGGGCAGGTGGTCGGGGTGGTGGCCAGTCAGCCGATGGTGCTGGCCGGCGTCCTCGACATCGACGCCAGCGAGAAGGGCGCGCGCTTTGTCCAGTTCTGCGACGCCTTCAACATCCCGCTGCTGACCCTCGTCGATGTGCCGGGTTTCCTGCCCGGCGTCGATCAGGAGCACGCGGGCATCATCCGGCGCGGGGCCAAGCTGCTCTACGCCTACTGCAATGCCACCGTTCCGCGGGTATCGCTGGTGCTGCGCAAGGCTTTCGGTGGGGCGTACATCGTGATGGACTCGCTCTCGATCGGCACCGATCTCGCGCTGGCCTGGCCGACCAACGAGATCGCGGTGATGGGTGCCGAGGCCGCCGCGGATGTGGTGTTCCGCCGCGAGATCGCCGCCGCGGCCGACCCGCAGGCCACCCGGGCGCAGAAGATCGAGGAATACCGCAGCGAACTGGGGCATCCGTACTACGCCACCGAGCGGGGACTCATCGACGACGTGATCGACCCCCGCGACACCAGGACCGTCTTGATCCGCGCCTTCTCGATGCTGCAGCGCAAGGACAACGACCTGCCCCGCCGCAAGCACGGCAACCCGCCGCAATGACCGGCCGAGCGCCCGTGTGGCTGTGCGTGGAGAAAGGCGAGGCCGACGCGGTGGAACTCGCGGCATTGACGGCGCTACTGGTCACCAGGAGGCGTGCGGCCGAGGTCGTCCGCGCACCTGTGCGCTACGTCGCGCCCTGGCGCAGGCTCGAACGGCGCCCGGGGTTCACCGACCCCCGCGCGTGGACCACGACAACTCGGTGACGAACGGAGCGAATCCATGGACGTCGGACTACTTTTCGACTTGCGCAACCCGGCGCAGTGGCACCGCCCGTGGGCGGACCACTACGCGCGCGCCCTCGAGTTCTGTGAGGAGGCCGATCAGCAGGGCGCCGGTGGCGTCTGGTTCACCGAGCATCACCTGTTCGACGACGGTTACCTGCCGCAGCCGCTGACCTTCGCTGCGGCCGCCGCCGCCCGGACCCGGCATGTGCGCATCGGCACCGCCGTCGTGCTGCCCGCGCTGCGCAAACCGGCCCAGCTGGCTGAGGAGGCGGCGATCGTCGACCTGATCAGCGGCGGCCGTCTCGAGCTGGGACTCGGCGCGGGCTACCGGGTGCCGGAGTATCAACTGTTCGACACCGACTTCCGGCGTCGCTTCGCGCGGACCGGTGAGGTGATCGCACAGGTGCAGCAGCTGTGGCAGACCGGAGCGATCACGCCCGGACCGATCCAGGACCCGGTCCCGCTGTGGGGCGGCTTCTACGGCCCTCGTGGTGCGCGCCTGGCCGGCCGCCTCGGGATCGGCCTGCTGCACATCTCGCACGCGATGTTCCCGCACTATCACCAGGGACTGGTGGAGGGCGGGCACGACCCGGCGATCGCGCGGGTATCGGACCTGCTGCCGGTGATCCTGGCCGACGACCCGGAACGGGCCTGGTCGCGCATCGCCCCGCACGCGGTCCATCAGGAGAACACCTATCGCGCGCTGTCGGTCGCGGGCACCGGCATGCCCGAACCCCCGCTGCTCAGCCCCGACGACCTGCGCGCGCAGCCCGCCGACGGCTCATGGGCCGACCTGGAGATCCTGACCCCGCAACAAGCGGCACGGCGTATCCACGAACGGATCTCGGGCCTGCCGGTGCGGCATCTACTGTTCTGGGCCGATATCGCCGGCATGCCCGACGACCTGGTGGCGCGCAATATCGAACTGGTCAGCCGGGAACTGCCTGCGGCGCTGTCCGAGGAGTTCGAGCGCGCGGCGGTCGGGCGATGAGTGGGACCAGGACGCTCGGCCTCTTCCCCGGTCAGGGCTCTCAACGACCCGGTATGGCGGCCTGGATCGCCGAGCACCCGGTCGCGCGCGACGTGCTGGGCCGCGCCGACGAGATCCTCGGGCTGCCGCTGCGGAAGCTGTGTGTGGAGGGTTCGGCCGAGCAGTTGCGGGCCACCGACGTCACCCAGCCCGCCATCGTGGCCACGAGTCTGGCCCTGATGGCGGTGCGCAGACAGCAGGGCGTGATGCCCGACGGTGTGGCAGGGCACAGCCTCGGGGAATTCACCGCGCTCGCCGTCGCCGGTGTGCTCGACGAGGAATCGGTCCTGCGTCTGGTGCGCCGTCGCGGCGAGCTGATGGCCGAGGTGTCGGCCCGCGCCGGTGGCTCGATGAGCGCGATCATCGGTCTGCCCGCCGCACAGGTCGAGACACTGTGTGCGGCAGTGGACACCGGCCTGGTCGAGGTCGCGAACTACAACCAGCCCACGCAGACAGTGGTCTCCGGTGCGGTCGACGCGGTCGCCGCGCTCGAACAGGCCGCGCGCGAGGCGGGCGCGGCCAAGGTCGTCCGGCTGAAGGTGGGCGGGCCGTTCCACTGTGCGCTGATGGCGGAGATCACCGAGGAGTTCGGTGCCGAACTCGACCGGTGTGTGCTGCGTGCCCCGGCGATCCCGGTGCTGAGCGCGGTCACCGCCGACTACCTCACCGACCCCGAGCAGATCCGCGCCGTGCTGCGCCGCCAGCTCGTCGCGCCGGTCCGGTGGGTGGACACCGTGCTGCGAGCGGTCGCCGACGGCTATGACCAGCTCACCGAATTGGGTCCCGGCCAGGTACTCACCGGCTTTTCACGGCGGATCGTTCCCGAGATCCCGTCGGCGGCGATCTCCGCTCCGTGAGCGAGGGCCGGCGTCGCCGAAACGGCAGGCGCCGGCCGCTCGGCCTCAGCGGCGGCGCCCCATGCAGCCCGCCGACTTGGCGGCCTCGACTTCGTCGTCGGTGAGCGGATCGATCAGCAGCGGCCTGCGCGGCACCGCGTCGGTGCGCACACCGTTGAGGGTGATGGCCATATAACGCTGCCAGACTTCGGCATTCACCGGCACCGAGAACTCGGCGAACGCGTTGACCATGTGGATCAGGGCGAAGAAGTCCGAGGTGGTGATGTCGGGGTGGACGGCGCCTGCCTCGCGGGCGCGGTCGACGATCGCGGTCACCGACGGGCGGATGCGGTCACGCAGTTCGGCGAAGCGGGCGGGATCTTCCTCGAGCTCGAGCATGACCTCGCCGAAGCCGCGATTGGCCGCGAGGTGCCTGCAGGCGTTCTCGAAGAACTCCACCAGGCCCAGCCAGGGGTCGGGATTGTCGAGCGCGGCCTCGGCGGCCTCGGCGAAGTCGACCAGGTGCTGGTCGAAGACCTCGGTGATGAGTTCTTTCTTGTTCGCGAAGCGGCGGTAGACCGTGCCCACGCCGACACCGGCGCGTTCGGCGACATCGTCGAGGGTGATCTCGAGACCGTGGTCGGCGAAGAGCTCGCGGGCGGCCGCGACGATCCGCTGCTGGTTGCGCACGGCGTCGGCGCGCAGGCGGCGGGGTGGTGCTGGGGTCGTCGTGGCGTGATTCACAGGTGCATCCTAGCAATCCGGGGATTAAGTGGAGGTGGTTTCTCCGTTAATCTGGTAGCTTCGTTGAAGCGGAGGCGGTATCTCCAATTATGCCACCGGAAACACACGCAGACGACTCACAAGGGGAGTTATGACCACCACACTCGACACCGGGACCGAGCGTCCCGCGGACGCGGGCACGAGCCGCCGGGGTTCGCACGCCCTGCGCTGGTGGGTGCTCGCCGTCCTCGGCATCGCCCAGCTCATGGTCGTGCTGGACGCCACGATCGTGAACATCGCCCTGCCCGCCGCCCAGGCCGACCTCGGCTTCGGTGACGGCGACCGGCAGTGGGTCATCACCGGCTACGCGCTGGCCTTCGGCAGCCTGCTGCTGCTCGGTGGCAGGCTCAGCGACCTGTTCGGCCGCCGCAACACCTTCATCGTCGGCCTGATCGGCTTCGCGGTGGCCTCCGCCATCGGTGGCGCCGCGTCCAGTTTCGAGATGCTCGTGGCCGCCCGCGTCGGCCAGGGTGTGTTCGGCGCGCTGCTCGCCCCCGCCGCCTTGTCGCTGCTGACGGTCACCTTCACCGAACCCAAGGAACGGGCCAAGGCCTTCGGCATCTTCGGTGCCGTCGCCGGTGCCGGTGGCGCCATCGGCCTGCTGCTGGGCGGCGCGCTCACCGAGTGGGCGTCGTGGCGCTGGGCGATGTACGTCAACCTGATCTTCGCCGCCGTGGCGCTGGTCGGTGCCGTGCTGCTGCTGGCCAAGCACACCGCGACCACCCGCCCCAAGCTCGACTGGCCCGGCACCATCGCCGTCACCGCCGCGCTGTTCGGCATCGTCTACGGCTTCTCGCACGCCGAGTCGCACAGCTGGACCGACCCGGTCACGCTGGCCTTCCTGATCGGTGGCGCCGTGCTGCTCGCGGTGTTCGTCTGGATCGAGACCCGCGTCGCGCACCCGCTGCTGCCGCTGCGCATCGTGGCCGACCGCACCCGTGGCGCGTCCTACCTGACCGTGTTCACCATGGGCATCGGGATGTTCGCGATCTTCCTGTTCCTCACCTTCTACATGCAGCTGACCCTCGAGTACACCCCGATCGTCACCGGCCTGGCGTTCCTGCCGATGGTCGCGGGCATGGTGGCCTCCTCGACCACCGCGCCCTCGCTGCTGCTGCCGAAGGTCGGCCCGAAGATCGTCATCAGCGGCGGGTTCCTGGTCGCGGCGGTGGGCATGATCTGGCTGACCCGGATCGGCCTGGACACCAGCTACGTCACCCACATCCTGCCCGCCCTGGTCCTGCTCGGCCTCGGCCTCGGTGCCGCGATGTCGGTCGCCTTCCAGGGCGCCACGGCGGGTGTGCACCACGAGGATGCCGGTGTCGCCTCGGCGATGGTCAACACCAGCCAGCAGGTCGGTGGTTCGATCGGTACCGCGCTGCTGAGCACCATCGCGGCCTCGGCGATGACCGACTACGTCTCCTCGCACGCCCCCGGCCCGCTCACCATGGCGCAGGGCGCGATCGAGAGCTACACCACCAGCTTCTGGTGGGGGGCAGCCACATTCGTGCTCGGCGCGATCGTGATCGCCGTGCTCATGCCGAACACGGTGCCCGCCCCGGCCGAGGGTGAGCCGGTGCTGGCGCACTGATCGGCTGATCGAGAACCGAAGGCCCGGACCGCATAACGGTCCGGGCCTTCGGTCTGTGTGCCGTTTGCCCGGTATTCGCTGCGTCGCGGACGCGTCGCGGTGGGGCGACCCGAGGCGGACGCGGCGGATGTCGGTGGCTGTCGATACCATGAGCAACGACCATCAGCGGAGCGGATCCGGCCACGGCCCCCCGACCCGCAGCGCCCGGCGCCGTGGTGCCCGGCCAGATCGCGACCCGCTGGGCGAGGCGGCATCGCACGACGGACGACGTGAACGCGACGACGGAAGGGGGCCGGCAGATGAGCGTTGCGCTCGGGTTCGTCGGCAGCATGCTCGGGGCGCCCGCCCGCAACCGGGCGGTGCCCGCGCGTCGCGAAACCACCCCGCCGCCGGGCGGGTCGGCGGTTACCATTGTCGATCCGGCGCGGCTGGGTGGTCCGACCGGCGCGAGCGCGGGCGCATGATCCTCATGACCAGCCGCGCGCAGCCGACACGGAAGGGAACCCCTGCCATGGCCCACGATCGCGCCGGACGGCCCGCCCGCCCGACCGACCTGGTGGACGTCGCCCACCTGGTCACCGCGTACTACAGCCGCGTCCCCGACCCGGACGAAACCGCCCAGCAGGTGGTCTTCGGCACCTCCGGCCATCGCGGCTCCAGCGTGGACTGCGCGTTCAACGAGGCCCACATCATGGCCATCACGCAGGCGATCGTCGAGTACCGCGCCACCCGCGGGATCACCGGCCCGGTCTACCTCGCGCGCGACACCCATGCCCTGTCCGAACCCGCCTGGACCACGGCGCTCGAGGTGCTCGCGGGCAACGACGTCACCGCGGTGATCGACGCCCGCGGCCGCTACACGCCCACCCCCGCGCTGAGTCACGCTGTGCTGCGGCACAACCGGGGCGGCACCAAGCATCAGGCCGACGGCATCGTCGTCACCCCCTCGCACAACCCGCCCGGCGACGGCGGCTTCAAATACAACCCCCCGCACGGTGGCCCCGCCGACACCAAGGCCACCGACGCCATCGCCGCCCGCGCCAACGAACTGCTGCGCGGCGGCCTCGCCGAGGTCCGCCGGGTGCCGCTGGACCAGGCCCTGAGCACCCATGTCGAGCGCTACGACTACCTCGACCACTACGTCGCCGATCTGCCGAACGCCCTGAACCTGGACGCGATCCGCGGCGCGGGCATCCGCCTGGGCGCCGACCCGATGGGCGGCGCGAGCGTGGACTACTGGGAGGAGATCGGTCAGCGCTTCGATCTCGAACTCGAGGTGGTCAACCCGTTCGTCGATCCCACCTGGCGATTCATGACCCTCGACAGCGACGGCCAGATCCGGATGGACCCCTCCTCCCGGCACGCCATGGCCGCGCTGGTCGGCATCAAGGACGACTACGACATCTCCACCGGCAACGACGCCGACGCCGACCGGCACGGCATCGTCACCCCCGACGGTGGCCTGATGAACCCCAACCACTTCCTGGCCGTGGCCATCGAATACCTTGTCGCCAACCGCATGTGGTGGGACGCGCTCACCAAGATCGGCAAGACCGTGGTCACCTCGTCCATGGTCGACCGGGTGGTCGGCGTGCTGGGCCGTGACGTGCACGAGGTGCCGGTCGGGTTCAAGTGGTTCGTGCCCGGATTGTTCAGCGGCAGCCTGGCTTTCGGCGGCGAGGAGAGCGCGGGCGCGTCGTTCCTGCGGATGGACGGCACCGTGTGGACCACCGACAAGGACGGCATCCTGCTGGCCCTGCTCGCCGCCGAGATCGCCGCCGTCACCGGCCAGACGCCCTCGGCCCGCTACGGCGAACTGGAACGTCAATACGGCAGCCCCGCCTACGCGCGCATCGACGCGGTCGCCACCGGCGAGCAGAAGGCCAAGCTCGCCCGGCTCACCCCCGACGCCGTCACCGGCACCGAGATCGCGGGGGAGGAGATCACCGGCATCCTCACCACCGCGCGCGGCAACGGCGCGCCGCTGGGCGGGCTCAAGGTCACCACCGAGAACGCCTGGTTCGCCGCGCGACCCTCCGGCACCGAGGACAAATACAAGATCTACGCCGAGTCCTTCCTCGGTCCCGAGCACCTCACCCAGGTGCAGGCCGCGGCCGAGGAGATGGTGAATCAGGCGCTGAGCGAGTGAGCGCGCCGGCCAAAGTCCGGCTACCCGCCGAGATCTGGGTCCTGATCGCGGCGGCCTTCGTGATCGCGCTCGGCTTCGGGCTGGTCGCGCCGGTCCTGCCGCAGTACGCGCGCCAGTTCGGCGTCGGCATCGCGGCGGCCTCGGCCATCGTGAGCGCCTTCGCGCTGATGCGGCTGCTGTTCGCGCCCGCCAGCGGGCGGCTGGTGCAGAAGCTGGGGGAGCGGCGCGTCTATCTGGCGGGCATCGTCATCGTCGCGCTGTCGACCGGTGCCTGCGCGCTGGCCCAGACGTATTGGCAACTGCTGGTGCTGCGTTCGCTCGGCGGGGTCGGCTCGACCATGTTCACCGTGTCGTCGATGGCGCTGATCATCCGGGTGTCGCCGCCGGCGGCGCGCGGGCGGGTCTCGGGGATCTATTCGACGAGTTTCCTGATCGGTTCGCTGCTGGGTCCGCTGGTCGGCGGAGTGCTCGCCGGGCTCGGGTTGCGGGCACCGTTCGTCATCTATATGGCCGCGCTGCTCGTGGTCTGTGTCATCGTCTTCGCCGGGCTGCGCGATTCGCCCGTCCTCGTCGCCGACGATGCCGCCGCCACGTCGGTGTTCACCTTCCGGCACGCCTGGTCCGAACCCGCCTACCGCTCGGTCCTGCTGTCGAGTTTCGCCGGTGGCGCGGCCGTGTTCGGCGTCAGGATGGCGTTCGTCCCGCTGCTGGTGGTGGAGACCCTGCGCCAGGAATCCGGCATGGCCGGGGTGGCGCTGACGGTGTTCGCCGCAGGCAATGCGGCCGTGCTGTTCGTCTCCGGTCGCCTCTCCGACCGCTTCGGCCGCAAACCGTTCCTGATCGCCGGTTCGGCCATCTGCGCGGTGGGCACCGGCGTGCTCGGCTTCGCCCCCTCGCTGCCCTGGTTCCTGGTCGCCTCGTTCGTCGCCGGGCTCGGCTCGGGCATGTTCAGTCCCGCCCAGCAGGCGGCCCTGGCCGACGTCATCGGCGCGCGCGCCCGCGGCGGCCCGATGCTGGCCGCCTTCCAGATGGCCGCCGATCTGGGCACCGTGCTCGGCCCGATCGTGATCGGCTGGCTGGCCGAGCGCACCTCCTTCGGCGTCGGCATGGCGGTCACCGGTGCGCTGCTCGCGGTCTCGGCCGTGGTCTGGGTGCTGACCCCCGAGCCCTCCCGGATCGTCCATCCCGACGACCCCACCCACCCCGACCACGCCGGTGACGGCATCGACCCGCAATGCAGTTGCGACGGTTCCGACGGCGTCCCGGTGGTGCGCGACGGCATGGTCGCGACGGCGCGTCGCGGTGCTCCCGGCTGAGCGGACCCGCAGGTCAACGCCTTTTCCCGGTGCCCGGCCGCCGGGTGACGTGCGCCTCGAGGCAGAGTGGACGGGTGAGCAGCGCCAAGTCACCCCACAATCCGCGCCCCGTGTCCAGCAACACCACCTACGCGCTGGCCGCGGTGGCGCTCGTGCTGATCGGGGCGATCGTGTTCGCCGCGTACAAGTGGGGCAACGACGGGCCGCCGCCGGTCCGCAACGAGGGCTACGGCCCCGTCCACGACCCGGCCGTGCAGGTGAGCACCACGCCCGCCGGCGTGATCCGCCTCGGCCGCCCCGACGCCGCCAAGACCATCGACCTGTTCGAGGACCCGATCTGCCCCGCCTGCGGCGTCCTCGAGACCAGCTACGGCCAGGAGCTGGCGCAGAAGATCGACGAGGGCGAACTGGCGATCAACTACCACTTCGTCACGTTCCTCGACGACAAGTCCAAGAGCAAGGACTACTCCACCCGCGCCTTCGCCGCGAATCTCTGTGTCGCCCAGACCGGTTCGGGCCCGATCTACGGAAAATTCCACGAAACC
Organism: Nocardia sp. NPDC004415; assembly: GCF_053602435.1. NCBI lineage: Bacteria > Bacillati > Actinomycetota > Actinomycetes > Mycobacteriales > Nocardiaceae > Nocardia > Nocardia sp. NPDC004415. Next base: position 24,359 of record NZ_JBSGDP010000009.1, on the reverse strand, counting down.
GTCTTCACCACCCGCCAGCCCGACGAAGGCGCCGCCGACCTGAGCAACCCCGCCCTGGCCAGAATCGCCACCGAATCCGGCGCCCCCGAATCCGTGGCCACCTGCATCACCGGCGGCGCCCAGCTCGACGCCGCCCGCACCGCCGCCGCCACCAACCTCGCCGACCTCGACGCCCGCACCGGCAACAAGTCCGCCACCCCCTCCGTCTACGACGGCACCACCAAGCTCGACTGGTCCGACGAAAACTGGGTCACCACCCTCACCCCCTGACACCCCGAGGTGAGGTTCCCCACACCCCACCCCTCACCCACACCTCCCCACCCCCCACCACCCCCTCCAGCCACACCCGAAAATCCCCACTTTTCCGCCCTCTACCAGCCGATTTGTAGTCGCCGAGAACCATGGTGTAACTTCATTCAGGCAGCAGCGAGAGCGGCTGAAACAAAAGAACAAGGGGCTATGGCGCAGCTGGTAGCGCACCACACTGGCAGTGTGGGGGTCAGGGGTTCGAGTCCCCTTAGCTCCACAGAAATAGCAGGTCAGGCCCGGTCATAGACCGGGCCTGACCTATTTTTCCGTCCTGGCCCCCCGTAAACCCCCCGTTTTGGTCAGAACGAACGCCGCCTAGATGTGCGGCTGGTCGTCGAACGGGACCGCTACCGGGTGCCGTGACGCCGTGACGCGGGTTGGGTTGCAGCGGGCGAAGATCCATGAGCGGCTCCGCGACGAATCCCGACAGTGGCGACTGAACGACATCTTGCTGGCAAGCCTCGAGCGGCCACCAAAGCGTTGCGAGAGTACGAGGACTACCGGGCACGTCGCCCGGAGTACTGTCCGGAAGCGTTGTGGCAGCTCCACGTTCCCCCTCCCGAACAGTGTCATCGTTGGCGGGTCCAATTGGACTGCGGCTGCATTCGCGAGGTGCTGGCCAGATCACGCCACGAGCCCCCGCTGGGTCCGTACTTCGACCGATGCAGCCGAGGCATTCTGCTCGTAGGACAGATGGCCTGTTGTTCGGATCGGAGCGACGATGAGCACCCGCGCCACTATCAGGAGATCGTGGACTGGGTTCAGCGGAGAGAGGCGACGTTCCCGGCAGATCCTGTAGAGCCCCCTGACTACCTAGCTGACCTGTCCACTGAGAACAGCCTTTGGGAGAAGTTGCGCAGGAAAGAGCCGGTAACCCGCGCATTGTGGCAGGTCGAGCTCGCATGCGGTCACTTCGGGGAGCAGTCGGCTCCTAGCCTGGAGTGGCGTCCCGGCGACCCTCCGATCACGGTGTCCGACGAACGCGCGGCGGAGATGACTGCCGACTGGGAGGACTACTACGCGACGGAACCGCTGTCCAAATTCGACAATGAGGCTGATCGCGCTCACCGTCGGCGGATGCTCGCCCTCAAGTGGCCGGATCCGGATCCGGAGCTCGACTGCTGGCCCTGCAGCTATACCCATCAGATCGAGGCGTACGAGTACGTCGGCCCACTTGCGAAGCCCGCCGCCATGACCACCCGCAATCGCGCGGCGGCATCACCTTCGTACCGCAGTCACGGCGGACCACTGGAGTCCTACGAGTTGACATCGGCCGACCATCGCAGACAGAAGGATAGTGAAAGCATCCGGGCCGGTGTCCGGGATCGATCAGATGAGGAGGTGGCGGGCAGAGGAGGCTGCAAGCCCTGAGCTTCGGGATCGACGGGCCGCCAGGGTGACCGATGCGTGGAAGTTGATGGCCCAGCATCGGACGTGCGAGGACGAGATCGTGCAGTGGCGAGTTCGCTTGTACTGCGGCCACCTTGTGACGACGAGCCGACACTTTACGGCCGAAGAACCAACGAAGGGCGGTTCGGCGTCGATGCGGTGTCCGACCTGTGGAATGGACCCTGCGGTTCTCGTCGCGTATGAACTGGTTGATTCTGGTCCGCACCTTCTCGACGAGGCCCGTGCGGTTGTGTCGGCGCCGCCCAAGCGCCCAACCCGTAAACAGCTCGAAGCGCGGATAGCGGAGCTACAAGGGGAACTGGATTCGACGCGGCGAGATTGCGATAGTTGAGGGAGTAGGCGGGTAGCTAGTGGGCTGGTTGAAGTCCACACCTATCCGGCCAGCGAGCTAAGGCTTCGTGTCGCAGGTTCGATTCCTCGGCGGGGCGCATCGAAGAAGGGAACGCATGTGACCTGCGGCTATCTGTCGGTCAACTGATGATCGAAGCCGACTACCCCTTGTAGTTGGCCCGGTGGTGCTAGTGAGCGATCTGAACTGCTGAGTGGTCAGGGTTCAAGTCCCTCAGCTCTAACTCGTAGTCGGCGCTGGTCGCGCGCTCGGCGGAGCGATGGTCTCCGCGAGTTGTGGTTTGGCCCAGAGCGTGAGAGTCGCGATAAATCCTTCGGGCGAGGTACTGGGATAGGGAATTGACTTCCCGAGGTCAGTTGGTCGGCTCCGTGCCCGTTCGGCCAGCTTGATGGCGAGCGGCTCCATGAACGATTTCCAGATCGTATTGCGCATGAGGTAGACGTGTGCACGGAACTTCTCGGCAAGCTCCGCGTCGTCCTGCGGGCCAATCTCGGGCTGGATCACCAACCGGAGGGCGCTGGGCTCGGACGCGGCATCGATAGAAAGCAACGCGTCGACTGATTCGAACGCAGCGTCGGCGCGATGCGCGACGTGCCCGTGCCGCCACTTCATGATTGTGTCGTGGAAGTCAGAAGCGGCTGGGTCTCCTGATGCTGCGAACAGCGCGCTGAGGTCGATCTTTCGTCGCTGCTGGCTTTGCCCGACCCGGCCATAACTGACTACTGCCGACTCCCACAGGGCTCGGCGCAAGAAGAGATTCGGAGCAGTTGCTGGGGTATTGCGGCGTGCTAGCAGAACCGAGTCGGCGTGAGTGAGGTCAAGCCAAGCTGAACCCCACTTTCGGAGGACGTTTGCATCGACGCTGTCTAGTGCCACGCACTGCTCGATCGAATCCATGTTCGAATATCACCACAACCATGTCGTTAGCGGAACTGAATTTGGACCCAAAAACTGGCCGCCGCTGTCACCTTGGGGGAGGCAATACCTTTGGCTCGTTCTGCCACGCCTCGAACATTCGCAACGGGGTGTCCTCGTCCCACCGTTCGTGGGCGAACTTTCCCTCTGCTCGGCTGAGCCTGTCGGCCACTGAATCGCCGGTGTCTCCGAGCTCGATCTGCGGAGGGAACGAGCGGGGCGCAGACAGCCCCCGCACTAGCGTCGGTATCACGACGTCGGCCACGTGCCGGTGCAGATGCGTCAGCTCCGCTACCGGTCCTACGCGTACCGCACTGTCCGGGCGCTCGATCATCAACGCCGAATTCAGCTCCAGGCCAATCATCTTGCCCGGCGTAGTGGCCGCGAGCTCGGTGCCGACCTCTAATGACCTGAAGGTCAGGTCGGTGTCTTTCATGGCCACGTCCGTCGTCGTCACGATCGTTGCGGCAGCGCAGAAGCGCAGGCTGCGGTGTTTGTCGAGGTTCGAGTAGCGCTGTAGCAGCCGCAGTGGATGCTCATACTCGGCCCGGGTACCTGATAGGGCGGCCAAGCTAGTCGGCATGGATGGAACTGTTGAGATCGTGTCGGTGTAGGGCTGCAAAGACCCGACGCGGCGGGCCAGCTTGGTCTCAACGCCGAGCTCGGGGATTTTCCGCGCCACCTTGTTCTGCCAGGCCCGGAAGTCCTGTTCGGTTGCGACGACCGGCATTTCGACGGCCCGCGCGTGCTGCTCGGTGAGCTGTGTTCCGCGTTCGTTCTCCACGAGGTAGAACAGGGTGTTTTCCACCGCAGCGCGTAGGTGGTGAATGGCTTCGCTGAACAGCAGGGCAGCCAGCGGAGGTTCGGGGCGGATGCCGACCACGCGGGCCACCCACCGCCCGTCGTCCTCGTCCTGGGCGAGCTCGACGGGCCCGCTGCGGGACCAGTGCGCGGCCAGCGCGCCGAGGGCGTCTGCTGCCTGGTCTACTCGGGCCAGGCGAAACGAGACAGCTGCCAACGGTTCGGGTAGCCAATCGAGCGCACCCGCAGTGGAATCGGTCATTCCCCGATGGTTGCTCATCAACTTACTAGCGAGCGAGCGATTTCTCGTCGGCCTCGGGGGCTGTGGTGGCTGTGCTCGCCGGGTGCGCCGGGCCTGGGATTGTGAACTGCCGACGTCCACGTCCGTCCTCGGTGCCCTTGGGAAGCCCGGCCTTGGCCGTCATCGCGAGGCTGCCGGCATTAGCGGTGTCCACGACGCTTCCGAGTGTTGTCATGTCGGCGAGCAGCGGATGGTAGTACACGGCCTCGAGGATGGCGGTCCCGATGCCTGCCTTGCGCCGACCGGGTGCGACGACGAGGTTCACGCCAGCATGAAATGGCGGGCCGATCGGGTCTGCCGCGCTCTCACCTTGACCGGTGACTTGAACGCTGACGAAGCCGACCTGCTGACCAGTCGAGTCCAGGACCATCCACCGCAGTGTTGGACGCGCGATGCGGCCAGTTCCCGGCATCGATGTTCCGATGTCGGGTTCGCCGAGCAGCCGGGACAATGGGCCGAGGAAACGCTGCACCTCCTCGTCTTCCCACCACTGGTGCAATATTGCGTTGTCCAGCGGCGTGTACTCGTTCAAATCGACCAAGGGCAGCGACATTCCACCATCATCGCTCCCCATCGGCGCGGGAACGGCCACATCTACCGACTACTCCAGCTCGGGTTCCGATCATGTGCACGCGAGCCAGCGGAACTGCAAACGTCTGGCCCACCAAATGGCGAACAGTAGCGGCGTTGCCCGTGAGTCACCTGCGGGGCTGCTGTCTGTCATCCTGGTCGCCATGCGCCCGGTCGGCGTGGTGCCCGACCGTCCGTCAGTAGAACTTCTGGCGTGAGGCGGTCAGTGTTCGCAGTCGCTGTGCGCGGGCGGACTGTAGGTGGTCGCGCCGCACGCGAGGCAGGTGTGTGCGCGGTGGTGTCCGCCGATGCGCCGACACGGCATCGCGGCGACGACTGCTCGTCCTGCGCCGAGGCGGTGGCCGTTGGGGCAGAACCGCGGCGAGGGCTCTGTCCAGACCCCGAGCCTTACGTATAGTTGCGTGGATTCGCACACACGTTCGACTATAGCCCGGGTGTTGCTGGTAGGCGACACCCCGGCTATAGCGCTGCGAGGCTACAGCCCGACCTTCGCCGGTGCCCGGTTGATGTGAGCGGCCAGCGCGGTGGTGACGTGTTCGGCGTCGCGGTGGACCCCGCGCAGGGTGTTGGAGGAGAACGACCGCTGGAACTCGAGCCCCACGTACACCAGCCCGGGGTGGGTGGTGGATACCCCGGCGTTGTGGAGTGGGTATCCGTCAGCGAGGGCGCCGAGCTCGGTGAGGTAGCCGAGGTTGGGTCGGTAGCCGGTGGCGAAGAGCACGGTGTCGACCGGTTCGCGGGTGCCGTCAGCCCAGACGATGGCGTCGGTGTCGAAGCTGGCGAACATGGGTCGGCGGTTCAGGCGTCCGGTGGTGAGGGCGTGGTGGTAGTCGCCGGTGTCCATGACGAGGGTGCCGCCGACGTAGCGGATGAGCCATTCGGGTGGGAGTTGGTCGAATCCGGTGGAGACGAGCCAGTGGTGGATGTCGTGTCCGTCGCGGTGCTGGGACAAGAAGTTGATCGGGTTGTGAGTGGCCAAAGTGACCGTGGCGTGGTCGGCGAGTTCGTAAGCGACCTGCACCGCGGAGTTGCCCGCACCGACAACGATTACCCGCTGACCGGTGTAGTCCTGGGGGCGGCGGTAGTCGGCGACATGCAGGAAGTTCCCGCCGAACTGGTCTTGCCCGGGAAGTTCAGGCAGATACGGGTTGCCGAAAGAGCCGGTGGCGGCGACGATCCCGGCGGTGTGGAGCTGTTGTCCATCAGCGGTGTGGACGACGAATCCTAGATCGGGGTGGGCCTCGACGGTGGTGACGGTGGTGTTGGTGCGGATGTCGGCGTCGAGGGTTTTGGCGTAACGGCGCAGATAGTCGACGACTTCGTCGCGATGCGGGTAGTGGTCGGGATCGGCGGGAAATTCCAGGCCGGGCATGGTGCTGTGTTGGGCGGGTGAGAACAGGGTGAGGCTGTCGTAGTAGTGCGGCCAGGAGCCGACGGGATCGGGCCCGGCTTCGAGCACGACTGGGGTGAGGTGGTGGTCGGTGAGGGCGCGAGCGGCGGTGAGACCGGATTGTCCGGCGCCGATGACGAGTGCGTCGATCATGAGTGTTGTTCTTTCCGTGAGTGTTTCGGAATGGTGGTCAGTGATAGCGCGGCAGCCGCTGCGGCGGCGAGGCCGAGGATCACGAAGGTGGTGGGGTAGCCGCCCAGCCCGGTGGCCAGGGCTGTGGCGGCGAAGGGGGCCGAGGCCAAAGCGATGGTCATGGGCGCCGACAGCCAGCCGGTGAGTTGCCCGTAGTGGGCAGTGCCCCACCGGTCGGTGATCGCGGTGGCCTGTAAGAGGGTGAACACACCGCGTGCCATCCCGGAGAGCGCGGCGGCGATGGTCAATGCTGCTGCGGTGGTGAAGATTCCGAGCAGCATCGTGGTGGCCGCGATCGCGACCAGGATGATCGTGGTGCGGGCTCGTACGGTGGTGCGGGCGGCGAAGGCGCTGTAGCCGACGCGGCTGGCGACTTGCCCGACGCCACCGAGGCCCAGTGCGATCGCGGCGGTCGTGGTGGAGATTCCGCGTTCGGCCATCAACGGCACGAGGGTCACCACGACCGCGAACGAAGCGAACCCGGTGACACTCAACGCGATCGCCAGTGCGAGGAAGGCTCTGCTGCGGGCGATCGTGCCGGGGTCACCTTGATGGATGTGCTCGACTTCGGGTTCGGGGCGGTCGGGCCAGGGCAGTCGCAACCCGAACCAGTGCCCGGGAACAGTCACGATCGCAAGAATCACCGCGAGCACGAGATAGGTTGCACGCCAGTCCATGCGGGTGACCAGTGCGGCGGTCAGGGGTGCGAACACGGTGGAGGCGAGTCCACCTGCGAGGGTCAGCACGGTCAGTGCTTTCACCCGATCGGGTCCGTACCAGCGGGTCAGCGCAGCGAAAGCCGGTGGATACAGCACCGCACCCATCGCCACCCCGACCAATACCCAGCCGAGCAGAAACACCATGAGGGTTTGCGCGGTGGCCACGATGATCAGCGCGGCGACCGCGAGCGCAGAGCCCGCGGTCATCACGACTCGTGGTCCGTGGCGGTCCAGGCGACGGCCGACGAGTATTCCGGTGAGCGCGGTGAGGAGTTGTCCGGCGGAGAACACCGCTGTCAGCGCGGTGGGCGACCAACCGGTGTCGGTGGCGATGGATCCGAGCAGGACTGGGAAGGCGTAGAACAGGATTCCCCAGCTGGTGATCTCGGTGACGCACAAGACCACCAGCACCCGCCGCAACCCGGTCGCGGCGGGTGCCGTCAGTGTCGAAACAACCTGCATCGCAGTGGATCAGCGCGCAGGCGAGGAGGTCAGGGGCAGTTCCTGGATCGCGGTCGGGACGCTGAGGGTCAGCTCCTGCACTGCGGTCGGGGCCCCACAGCATCCGCCCGTGGATTCTTCGGCGGGGGCGTCGAACAGGCCGGATCCGCCGCAGACCCCGGTGTCGGGCAGGGTGAGTTCGACTCGTTGTGCGGCTTCGTGGTCTCCGGCGAGGGCGGCGACGATGGAGCGGACCTGTTCGTAGCCGGTCATCGCCAAGAACGTCGGCGCGCGGCCGTAGCTCTTCATCCCGGCCAGGAAGACTCCGGGTTCGGGGTGGGACAGTTCGGTGACTCCGTGCGGGTAGACCGTGCCACAGGAATGCGCGTTCGGGTCGATCAACGGCGCCAGCTTCGTCGGAGCCTGCAAGGTGGCGTCGAGGTCGAGACGGATTTCCGAGAGCCAGGACAGGTCCGGGCGGAACCCGGTCAGCACGATCACTTCATCGACATCGGTGACAGGGTCGCCTTCGGCGGGGATGAGCGTGAGCTGGCCCTGGTCGGCGTGTTCGACGGTCTCGGTGCGGAAACCGGTGACCACGTTGATGTGTCCGGCCTCGACCGCAGCCTGAGCGCGCAACCCGAGGGCGCCACGAGCGGGCAGTTCGTCGGCTTGCCCGCCACCGAAGGTCGATCCGATCGTGCCCCGACGCAGCAGCCACGTGATACGAGTCCCCGGGTACTCGCCGGCCAGTTCGGCGAGCACGATCAAGGCGGTGAGCGCGGAGTGTCCACTTCCGGCGACGACCACGTGGCGGCCTGCGTGGCGGGCCGCGATATCAGGGTCGGTGAGGTCGGGCACGCGATAGGAAATACGTTGCGCCGCAGCGGCTTCGCCGATAGCGGGCAGCCCGTCTCCGCCGAGCGGGTTCGGTGTCGTCCAGGTGCCGGAGGTATCGATGACCGCGCGGGCGGTGATGCGCTCCTCGCGGCCGTCGCCGGTGCGCACGTGCACGGTCAACGGTTCGCTGTCGCGTCCGGCGTCCACGACCCGGTCGCGGCCCCGGCGCGCCACACCGGTCACCTCGGTGTTGAACCGGGCCGAATCGCCGAGCGCTTCGCCGAGCGGGCGCAGGTACTGCTCGACCCACTCGGCACCGGTCGGGTAGCCCTCGAGGTCGGGTTCGGTCCAGCCCGCAGCGTCGAGCAGGGGGCGTGCGGCCGGGGCGATCAGCTCGGCCCAACGCGAGAACACCCGCACGTGATGCCACTGCGCGACAGCAGCACCGGCGTGCTCACCGCGCTCGAGCAGCAGGAACGGCAGCTCACGGCGGGAAAGCTCGGCAGCGGCGGCCAGACCGACCGGCCCAGCGCCGACGACAACTACGGGCAAGGAGTTCATGACGAACCTTCTTTCATCGATGCAGATCGATTAACTACGGCCGAGAGTATCGACTGGCATCGATGAAAGCAACCATCGATCTGCGTCGATATACTGGCCGCATGCCCATCGCTCTGCCCCAAGCCCAGGTCCTGCCGACCGGCGAAGCCGCCACCTACGCCGAGTGGTTCGCCTGCCTGGCCGAACCGGTGCGGGTGCGGCTGCTGCACGCGGTGGCCACGACCCCGAAAGGCATCACGGTCGGCGCGTTGACCGAGATCCTGGGCACGAGTCAGTCCACGACCTCCCATCACGTCCGCAAGCTTGCCGACGTGGGATTCGTGCGCCTGCACAAGGAGGGTGCCGCGACCATCGTCACCGTCAACGAGGCATGCTGCGCCGGACTGCCGCACGCTGCCGACGCGGTGATGGGCCTGCTCGCGCCGCGTCCGTGCTGCCCTGCCGACCTGCCCGCCGACGTCACCGTCCGCGCCCTGGAGCCCAGGGATTGGGCTGAGGTGCGGCGCATCTACGGCGAGGGTATCGCCACCGGCATCGCCACCTTCGAGACCGAAGTCCCCACCCGTGCCCACCTCGACAAGCACTGGTTGCCCGCCCACCGATGGGTCGCCGAGATCGACGGCCGCGTCGTCGGCTGGACCGCCGCCGCCCCGGTGTCGAGCCGCGACTGCTACGCCGGTGTCGCCGAGACCTCGGTCTATGTCGCCGACTCCCACCGTGGACGCGGCGTGGGCAAGGCGCTGCTGCACAAGCAAGTCCTCGCCGCGGACGACGATGGCTTGTGGACGTTGCAGACCTCGATCTTCACCGACAACCGCGCCTCTCTGGCCCTGCACCACAGCGCCGGATACCGCACCGTCGGCGTGCGCGAACGCATCGCCCAACGCGACGGCGTCTGGCACGACACCGTCCTGCTCGAGCGCCGCTCGCCTGTGCGGTAGGGCTCGCCCCTGGCGTTCACCGGCTGTTTGCTTGCCTCATCATATTGACATCGGTCAATATTGGCGTATGTCGAAGTCGAAGTTGGTGGTGACGCCTGTGCAGGCGTGCTCCGCCGCGCCGCTGGTGCGTGAGCCCCTGTCCGAGCCGCACGCCGTCGAGTTGGCGAGCGTGTTCAAAGCACTGTCGGATCCGGTCCGGCTGCGCCTGCTGAGCACCATCGCTTCCCGTGAAGGCCAGGAAGCCTGCGTGTGCGACCTGTCGGCCGGGATCGAGTTGACCCAGCCCACGATCTCCCATCACCTCAAGGTGCTGCGCGAAGCCGGGCTGCTCGACAGTGAACGCCGCGCCTCCTGGGTGTACTACCGGGTCGTCCCCGAAGCCCTGCAACGACTGTCGGAAGTTCTGCTCGTCGAAAGCGGCACCGCGACGGGAGTCACCGCATGAGCACGACCACCACCGAGCACCCCGCCGTCGTCGGCAAGCTGTCGACCCTCGACCGGTTCCTGCCGGTCTGGATCGGCGTCGCCATGGTCGCCGGGCTGTTGCTGGGCCGGATGATTCCCGGTCTCGGCGACGCCCTCTCGACGGTGGAGATCGACGGCATCTCGCTACCGATCGCGATCGGCCTGCTCATCATGATGTACCCGGTGCTGGCGAAGGTCCGCTACGACCGCCTCGACACCGTCACCGGCGACCGCAAACTCCTGATCAGCTCCCTGGTGCTGAACTGGGTCCTCGGCCCGGCCCTGATGTTCGCGTTGGCCTGGCTGTTGCTGCCGGACCTGCCCGAGTACCGCACGGGGCTGATCATCGTCGGTCTGGCCCGTTGCATCGCGATGGTCATCATCTGGAACGACCTCGCCTGCGGCGACCGTGAGGCCGCCGCCGTGCTCGTCGCGTTGAACTCGGTGTTCCAGGTGATCATGTTCGCCGTCCTCGGCTGGTTCTACCTCTCGGTCCTGCCGGGCTGGCTCGGCCTGGAACAGACCACCATCGACACCTCACCGTGGCAGATCGCGAAATCGGTGCTGATCTTCCTCGGTATCCCGCTGCTGGCCGGTTTTTTGACCCGCCGTTTCGGTGAACGCGCCAAGGGCCGCGAATGGTACGAATCCAGCTTCCTGCCCAAGATCGGGCCGTGGGCGCTGTACGGGCTGCTGTTCACCATCGTGATCCTGTTCGCCCTGCAAGGTGAGCAGATCACCTCTCATCCCCTCGATGTGGTTCGTATCGCGATCCCGCTGTTGGCCTACTTCGCGATCATGTGGGGCGGCGGCTACGCCATGGGTGCGGCACTCGGCCTCGGTTATGAGCGCACCACCACCCTCGCCTTCACCGCTGCGGGCAACAACTTCGAACTCGCCATCGCGGTCGCGATCGCCACCTACGGCGCCACCTCCGGCCAAGCCCTCGCCGGTGTCGTCGGCCCGCTCATCGAAGTACCGGTGCTCGTCGGGTTGGTTTATGTCTCCCTCGCGCTGCGCAAGCGATTTCGGCCCACGACCACCGCGGTCGCCAGGACCGAAGAAGGGGTGACACAGCGGTGAGCACAACTCCGTCCGTGCTGTTCGTGTGCGTCAAGAACGGCGGCAAATCCCAGATGGCCGCTGGACTGATGCGTGCCGTCGCCGATGGTCGAGTCGAGATCCATTCCGCCGGAACCGAACCCGGAACCTCGATCAACACCCTGTCGGCACAGTCACTGCTCGAAGTCGGCGTCGACATCCGCGCCGAGATCCCCAAACCCATCGACCCGGCCCTGCTCCGCTCGGTCGACCTGGTCGTCACCCTCGGCCGTGAAGCCCACGTCGAACCGGTCGAGGGCGTGCGAATCATCAACTGGGACACCGACGAACCCTCCGAACGCGGCATCGACGGCATCGAACGTATGCGCTTGGTCCGCGACGACATCGCCGCCCGCGTCGAGAACCTGCTCACCGAACTCACCACACCCGCCGAGCAACGGACACACCCATGAGCGACAGCCCACTCGCCCCCACTCGCCACGACCTGACCATCGACCAGCAGCTCGCCCTGAAAACCGCCGCCACCCACCTGCAGCGCGAGTTCGACGGCACCTTCGGCGTCAAGACCATCGAACGGTTCCTGCACTCCTCCTACGACCAGTTCGCCGGACGCGCGACCGTGGTCAACTATCTGCCGCTGCTGGCCGAACGCTTCGCCCGCCAACGCCTACACGCGCTGGCCCGTGTCGAAGGCAAAGCCCACACCGGCACCCCAACAGTGCTGTTCCTGTGCACCCACAACGCCGGACGCTCCCAAATGGCCCTCGGGTTCTTCACCCACCTCGCCGGGGCCCGCGCGGTGGCCTGGTCCGGTGGCAGCGAACCCGGCGACGAGATCAACCCCGCCGCGATCGCCGCGATGGCCGAGGTCGGCATCGATATCACCACCGAGTTCCCCAAACCGTGGACCGAGGAAATCATCCAAGCCGCCGACGTCGTCATCACTATGGGCTGCGGCGACGCCTGCCCGCTCTACCCCGGACGCTGCTACGAGGAATGGGACCTCGACGACCCCGCCGACCTCGACATCACCGCCATCCGCCCCATCCGCGACGAGATCGAAACCCGCGTCCGGCTCCTGCTCACCGAACTCGACCTCCCCGCCAACTGAAAGGCACCGCCCCACATGACCACCAAGCCCAGCGTGTTGTTCGTCTGCGTCCACAACGCCGGACGCTCCCAGATGGCCGCCGGATTCCTCACCCACCTCGCCGGCGAATCGATCGAAGTCCGCTCCGCCGGGAGCGCCCCTGCCGAGACGATCAACCCGTCCGCAGTGGAGGCGATGGCTGAACTCGGTATCGACATCTCCGACCAGAAACCGAAGATCCTCACCTACAACGCGGTAGAAACCTCCGACGTCGTGATCACAATGGGGTGCGGCGACACCTGCCCGGCCTTCCCGGGCGTCAGCTACCGCGACTGGGTCCTGGAAGACCCCGCAGGCAAGGGAGTCGAGTCTGTGCGGCCGATCCGCGACGAGATCAAGACCCGCGTGGAAGCCCTCGTCTCCGAGCTGTTGCCGACGCGCGCCTGACGAAGCCCCGCACACGGCCAACCCGATCGAGCCTCGTGCCACGACAACCAGGGCGAGGGAACCCCGCCCGTGTTCACCGCGCGCTCGGTACCGCCGCTTGTCTCCTGACGCCGACTACCACTGAAACAGCCGGTGGTACCGAGTAATTGACTCGGTACCACCGGCTGTTCGCTGTGTGTTGTGCGCGCAGGGTGGGGGTACGTCTATTGGTGATCTGAAATGTTGTCCAGATCCCGACCAGGCCGCTGATTGCAGCGGGTCAGAGTAATCCCGAAGTCGCCCTGTGCCATGTACAGGTGGTTAGCTGGGTAGCATGCTGTTAAGTGTGGTGAAGAGCTTCTCGGCTCGGTCGAGCGTGCCTTTGTTCAACTTCGGTACGAGGTCTTCTTGCTCCCGAAGCAGTTTCGCGGCTGGCTTGTAGTGGGAGAAGTTTCCGTTGGCGATGTCGTTGTCGCGGAAGTATTTCTCGATCTGACGGACAATTCTGGGGTCGTTCGGATTGAGGTCTGATTCACTGATCGGAGGGCTGAGGTGGTTGTCGTAGGCGCTGTTGACGAGATCGATGAAGAAGTTTGCCTCGAAGAGGTCTTCGATATCGGCATCTTTGGTGCCGGTGACTTGACCGATTTCGACAAGGCCGCCGTTAGCGAGCTGGGCGTTGTCGCGTAGGCGTTTGACCGCGCCGAGATCTTTGGTGCTCGAATCGGCCAACACCGCGACGTTAATCTTGTTGGCGCCGAGAAGGGTGACGAAGGTTGAGAGTTTGCCTGAGCCGCCGATCGGCGTTTTCACCCAGCGCGGATCCAAGCCGATTCGTCCTTGCTCGGTGAGTGCGTCGGAGAGGATATCGAGATAGATCAGGTCGCTCGGACCCTCAAGGAGCAGAGTGTGTTCGCCGATGAACAGGCTTTGCGTCATGTCTATGCCCATCGCCGCATAGAGAGGGAAGGCGGTGTCCTCGTCTGCCTTAAAGACCTCGGCGGAGACCTTGGTGCCGACGTCGTCCTGGTCGATGACTGTCCGTGCGCGTTGCAGGTGTTCGGCGGAGACCATGAACGGTGAATGTGTTGTGTAGAGGACTTGATGTTTGGGTGCCAGTCCCTCGTCGATCAGCCGAAGGAGATCGGCTTGGGCGCGGCCGTGCAATGACAATCCAGGTTCGTCCAACAAGAGGATGAGGTCCTGTTCGGCGGCCTCTTCGAGCTGTGTGAAGTAGGCGAGGAAGGAGAAGAACCATACGAACCCGCGAGAGCGTTCGTCGAAGGGGACCGATGCTCGATGCCGCAAGTTATTGACGCGGATTTGCAGAATTGGCCCCTCGTTCAATGGGGCGGGAGCACCCTTTTCGGGCTGTCCGTAGATATGCAGTTCGACTGCCAGTTGTTTGTTCTGTGACCAATATTTGAATACTTCGTCGGAGATGCCGCCACTGGCGTTCTCAAGTTCGCGAACAAGATATTCGTGATTGTCGCTGGTGTTGAAGTCTTCGAACTTTGCCCCAGCCATGCCGAGTAGACTCTGTAGCGCCTGCTCTCCGCGGCTGATATCCAACCCGTCACGACGACGAATCAGGTCCGGGATCGAAACCTTGCCCGGCATTGAGTCGTAGTCGTCGAAATAGACAAATTTCGGAACTTTCGGGAACAGGATGCTGTTCAAGCATGAGTCTGCGGTGGCTCCCCATTCGTCCAATTTTTTGAGAAGCTCGGTCGCTGCGGTTGGGCGGTCGGGTAGACCTTTCAATGCCTCGATGAAATCCTCGATGGTGCTGGGGGATCCGACTGCCTCACGGGAGGTGGGGTCGAGGTTCTCGATTAGGTAGGTGACCATCTTATGTTCGTCATGTTCGATACTCAGATAACCGCGTCCCCTGTATCCCTTTTTGAGTGTGAGGTGGCGGCTGATAAGAGCATCCTTGCCGAAGTGTTCGGTGACGAGGTCGGCTTCGGCGTCGGAGAGTTCGAACGTCGCTTCGACGGCGGGTATGAACCCCTTTGTGGTCTTCCGGTCCCTCGATCGCTTTGCGGGGAAGTCGATGGTCTCATCGAACTTCGCCGAAGCTTCGACAGGGTTCAGACGGTAGAGGGCCCGAAGGGTCGCGGTCTTGCCGGATTCGTTCTTGCCGATCAGGCATGTGACGTCCGGCTCGACGTGGAACACTCCGGAGTCTTCGACCGACCGGTAGTTGAGGACGTGGGCATTTATCAGTTTCACGCGCGCTACTTCCTTCGCCAGGGTGCGCCGACGCTGCTGGAATGGACTGTGAAGCGCCTGGATCGTTGGGTTGTGCCTGTCGACGACCGGGCCTTCCAGGGAGACCTCCCGACACCACCTCGGATAGTCCCCCACCCTTGTTCCTCATGCTCGACCACCGAGTGTTCAGTGACCCAGAAATCCTAGCTGCGTCGACCGACAGGACCGAGCGGATTCTGTGCGCTGTCAGGCTACTTGATACCGTCGATCGCCTGTTCGATCCAGGCGGTCAGCACGGAGGAGGCAGTGCTATCGCCAGTGGCGGAGAACGCCCCTGTGCGACCGTTCTGGAGAGCCGGACCAGCGGTACCAGAATCAAGATCCCGCTGTTCCGTCCTGCGACCATTCGTTGGCGAAGTGCTCCATCTGCTTCAGCACCAGCTCGATGGCCTTGGGTGCCTGCTCGGGCGGATATCCCCGGCGGGCCAGAAGGCGCCTGATTGTGGAGCGGAGCTTCGCGCGGACCGGTTCGCGGGAGACCCAGTCCTTCTTGGCCTGCTTTCGGACTTCCGCGACCAGTTCGCGAGCGATGCCCGCCAGAACCTCATCCCCCATCACCTCTCGAGCGCTGCCCAGGTCTGCCACGGCGTCGTAGAAGGCGAGCTCGTCGCTGGTCAGAGTGGGATCGAACTGGTTGCCACGTTCGGCGTCGTTCCTGACTTCCTTCGCCATCGCGACCAGCTTCGCGATGATCTCCGCACTGGTCAGCTGCTGGCGCATGTACTTGACCATGAGATCTTGTAGACGCTCCGAGAAGGTCGTCTGACGCACGATGTTGTGCCGGGTAACCTCGCGCATCTTCTGCTCGACGAGCCGACGCAACGCCTCGGCGACCAAGTGCGGTGTCTCGCTGTTCTGGAGCCGGGAGACAACGGCGTCGGTGAGGTGGGTGAGGTCGGCCGTCTCAAGGCCAGCTTCGGCGAACAGGTCTGTCACACCGCCGGTCTCAACAACAGCCGAGGTGAGCTGGGACAGGTACAGCTCGACATCGCGGGCGATGGGCAGACCGCGGGCTTCCCTGTCCATCGCGTCGAGCTTCGCCATGTACGCGCGGACCTCTACGAGAAACTGAATGTCCCTCTTCCATTGCGGCTGGTCCGGGAAGCGAGAGGAGATGTCGGCCGAGGAACCAGCGAGCGCGTGGAAGCGCTCCAACCGGTGGGCGTGGTCGCGGAATCGGCGGCTGAGGGTGTCATTGGGGTTGTCGAGCTTCTCGGGGTTATTGCCGGGAGTTGCCGGGTTGCGAAGGTAATTCGCGGTGCGCAGCGCCGCGTCGATGAATGCCGTGCGGCTGGGCAGGGCGAGCCGCTGACGCCAGTCCCAGCCGCGAAGCATGTCGTCGAGGATGTCGTACTCGTTGCGGAGCTCGTCCAGGGCGCGGTCGATGTCCTGGCCCAGGGTGCGGTCCTCCTGGTCCGCATCCGAGTATTCGGCGATCGCCTTCTGCAGATTCTCGGTCAGCGGTGCGTAGCCGACGAGAAGACCGTCCTCCTTGCCGCGGAAGCGCCGGTTGACGCGGGCGAGGGCCTGCATCAGGTTGGCACCCCTGAGGGGGCGGTCCAAGTACATCGTGTGGACCGGCGGAGCGTCGAAGCCGGTTAGAAGCATGTTGTTGACGATGAGGAGTTCGAGCTCGTCGTCGGGATCCGTCGCTCGGTTGATAACGGTCTTACGCTGCGAGTCCCGTAGGGCATGGGCACGCAGGTGCGCCGCGTCTTTGCGGGAGTCCGAGGAGAACACGATCTTCATCGCGCCCTTGTCGATCTCGTCGCTGTGCCACTCTGGGCGCAGTTCACGCAGCGCGTCGTATACCCGCACGCAGATGTCACGGGTGGCGCACACGATCATCGCCTTGCCGGTCGCGCCGTTCGGCTTCTCGGATACGCCGACGAACGGCTGCATCCGTGCCCGCCTGGCCTCCCAGTGCTCGACCAGGTCGCGGGTTAGGTCGCGTATCCGGGCCGGTGCGCCGTACATGGCGTTCATGGTGGCGACGGCCTGCTCGATGCGGCGGCGTTCGGTGTCGTCGAGGCCGTCGGTGATCCGGTCGGCTTCCTCGTCGATGGTGGTGGGGTCGACGTCGTGGTCGAGGACGAGTTGGACGACGCGGCTCTCGTGGTAGACCTTCACGGTCGCGCCGTCGTCGGCGGCCCGCTTGAGGTCGTAGACGTCGATGTGGTTACCGAAGACTTCGCGGGTGTTGCGGTCGGCCTCGGAGATCGGGGTGCCGGTGAAGGCGAGGAGTGTGGCGTGCGGGAGTGCGTCGCGCAGGTGGCGGGCGTAGCCGTCGAGATTGTCGTAGTGGCTGCGGTGGGCTTCGTCGACTACAACAATGATGTTGCGTCGGTCGGAGAGCAGCGGGTGGTCGACGCCCGACTCCTTCTCTTCCTTGGTGCGGCCGAACTTCTGCAGGGTCGTGAACAGAATGCCGCCGGTGCGCTTCGCGGCTAGTTCTTCGCGTAGTTCGGCACGGGTTAGGACCTGGCGGGGCTTTTCCGGGAGGATTTCGCTCTCCAGGAAGGTGGTGTACAGCTGGTCGTCGAGGTCGTTGCGGTCGGTGATGACGACGATCGTGGGGTTGTGCAGCATCGGGTCACGGCCGACGAGGTTGGTGGTGAGCACCATCTCCTCGGACTTGCCCGAACCTTGGGTGTGCCAGACCACGCCGGCCTTGCCGTCGGTCGCCGCAGCCTTGCGCACAGCCTCGGCGGCGCGGGTGACGGCGAAGTACTGGTGCGGCTTGGCGATCCGCTTCATCCGCTTCGACGGTACGAAGTTGATGAAGGACTGGACAAAGGTGAGGAAACGGTGCTGGTCGAACAGGCCATGTAGGGCGAGGTTCTGACCCGACTGGGTCAGGCCGTCGGCCTCTAGGGGGACGATGCGTCTGCCTGTGTCATCCGTGTTCCATGGGGCGAAGTGTTCGTACGGGGTGAAGGGTGTGCCGTACTTGGCGGTGACGCCGTCGGAGAGCAGCACAATCGCGTTGTAGCGGAAGGCAGTTGGGAACTCTTCCATGTACCAGCTGATCTGCGCGTGCGCGTCTTCGAGCTTGACGTCTTCGTCTCCGGCGCGCTTCAGCTCGATGACGGCCAAGGGGAGGCCGTTGACGTACAGGACGAGATCGAAGCGGCGGTTCTTCTCGCCGTCGATGACGGTGACCTGGCGGACAGCCCGATAGGTGTTCTTGTCCCGGTCGGCCAGGTCGACAATACGAACGGTGGGGTTGTGCTGAGCCCCGAACTCGTCGGTATAGGTGACCGACCGGATGCCGTCCGTCAGGTAGCCGTGGGCGGTCCGGTTCTCCTCATACGCGTCCTGCGACGTGGGAGTCGAGGCGCTGGTGAGGGCATTGCGAACGGCGTCCGGAGGGAGGTCAGGGTTGAGCCGCTCGATGGCGTCGCGTAGGTCGGAATAGAGGATTAGATCGTCCCAGGAGGCACGGTGGCCGGAATTGGGGGCGAGCTCGTTGCCCTCGTTCTTGAACCAAGCCAGTCTCGCCAATTCGTCGAGGGCCAAGTGTTCCCAATCTATTTCCAGGGGGCGAAAGTTGGTGTATGCGAAGTTATCGGCCGCGTTCTTACCCGCTGCGTCGGAGCCGTCTGTCATACGTGGTCCTCGATAATTTTCTCCGCGTCCTTGACGCGGAGGCGGCCGGACACTAGGTGGGGGAGGAGGGTGTCGCGCAGGGTGGAGATTATCCGCACTTCACGTAGGGATGCCGTGGCGCTCTCATCAAGCGGAGTAAGAGTCCGACTCATCTCGTTACGTACAGCCTGTGGAGGAATGACGACCGGTACGTCCCCGAGGATCTTGGTGTTGAGGTTTGGCATTGTGGCACCGACGGCATGCCGGACAATCCAGTCTTGGATCTCTGGCTCGCTGAGGTAGTGGCTCAAAAACAGCGGATCGATCGAGTCTCCGCTCCGGACCCGGAGGCACCCTGTGCCACAGAGCCAACCCGACTCGCGCGCCCGAATCAAGGATCGGCGACGTACATCACCGCGCCGCGAGTAAACAATGTCCCCTTCCTTGAGGAGATATTTCGAGAGCCGGTTCGCGTCATTCTCCGAAATTCGCGCAATGGCTTTCTCGCTGATGGCATTATCGCCAATATTCTGCGGCATGACGCTGGGGACTCCCTCATCGACATAGTCAGCGGCGTGCAGCTGGCTACCGAACGGCCCCGTCTGGATCGACCCACCACCGTCTCTGCACAGCTCCCCCAGTGTGGTGCGGGTCCAATCAGCGTCTAGCACCTCCAAAGAGTCCACCAGAGAGTCGACCGGGGAGGATTCCCACATTGCCCGCATCAACTCGCGTGACAGTCTGGAACAAACCGCCGCGATGCGCTCGTTGACGGTGATCTTGTCATCCAGCGCCCCGAGCGCGGCGGCAATAGCCTTCTGTTCCCCGGGGGTGGGAAGCGCAAGCGGTACAGCGCCCAGAATCTGTGTGTTTAGGTTCGGCATTGTGGCACCTACAGCATGGCGGAAAATCCAATCACGAATTTCAGGGTGCCCCAGAAAATACGTCAAGAATCGCGAGTTTACGCCGGTATTAGGACGCACGCGCAGGCAACCTGTACCGCAGAGCCACCCTTCTTGCTGGGCGTTAACCAATGCTCGACGGCCCACATCTCCACGCCTCGAATACACGATATCGCCTTCGCGAAGCAGGTATTTCGACAGGCGACGAGCGTCAACAGAAGTGATGCGGGCAATGTTTTCATCACGGATGACATTGTCTCCAATGTGCTGAGGCATAACGCTGGGAACGCCGATCGGAACGTAGTCAGACGCGTGTAACTCACTGCCGAATGGTCCGGTCTGTATACCGCCGCCGCCATGGGCGCAGGCTTCCCCCAAAGTGGTTATCTTCCACGTTGATGGGACGTTGAAAAGGAATTCGTCAGTCATTGAAAGCCTCCAGATTCTCCCGCACCGTATTTGCCAATTCCTCCGATTGGTCAAAGAGTGCATACAGTTCATCTTTCAGCTTCGCGATGCTTGCCGCGACAGCTTCCGTATCTTCGCCTTCGGACTCCATCGCGCCTACGTAACGCCCTGGTGTA
This sequence comes from Nocardia sp. NPDC004415, assembly GCF_053602435.1. NCBI lineage: Bacteria > Bacillati > Actinomycetota > Actinomycetes > Mycobacteriales > Nocardiaceae > Nocardia > Nocardia sp. NPDC004415. The sequence goes on along the minus strand of NZ_JBSGDP010000009.1, from coordinate 4,208 downwards.
AGCACGTATCCGTGTTGCCGTACCTTTTCGAGGTTCGCTGAAAGGCAGAAGCCCGCCTCGTCCTCGTACGAGAGTCCTTCGTCGCGGGCCGACTTGGTACCCCGCCACGCGTGGTACGTGCTCGCGATCTTTTTGAGGTCAGTCGGCGTCAGGATGCGCTCCGTCCGGTCCTCCATCTCGCCCATCCCCCGGGCATCGATAAAGAGGACCTCGCCCCGGCGGTCGTCCAAACGCCGCGCCCCCTGCGGAGACTTGTCCTTGGACAGGAACCACAGGCATGCCGGGATCTGCGTCGTGCGGAACAACTGAGACGGCAGCGCGACCATGCACGCAACCAAGTCCGCCTCGACCAATGCTTTGCGTATTTCGCCCTCACCGCTAGACTGGGAACTCATCGATCCGTTCGCGAGGACGACGCCCGCCGTGCCCCGTTCGCCGAGCTTGCTCACAACGTGCTGCAGCCACGCATAGTTCGCATTGTTCTTCGGCGGGACGCCGTACTTCCAACGCGGATCGGACTCTTTCCGAGCCCAGTCCTTAATGTTGAACGGCGGGTTGGCCATCACGAAGTCAGCCTTGAGGTCCGGGTGTTTATCGTCGTCGAACGTGTCGCCCCAGCGCGCCGCGAGGTTCCCGTCGATCCCGTGGATCGCGAGGTTCATCTTGCCCAGGCGCCAGGTGCGTTCGTTCAGCTCCTGCCCGTACACCGCAATGTCGGACTTGTGCCCGCGCCCCCGGTGCGCCTCGATGAACTTGCCAGCCTGGACGAACATGCCGCCCGAGCCGCATGCCGGGTCGTACACCCGGCCCTCGTAGGGTTCCAGGACCTCTACGAGGAGCTGGACCACCGACCGCGGCGTGTAGAATTCGCCGCCGCGTTTGCCCTCAGCGCGGGCGAAGTTGCCGAGGAAGTACTCGTACACCTCACCGAGAATGTCCTGAGCAGGCTTGTCCCCGGAGCCCCCGAAGCGGGCGTCGCTTATGAGGTCTACGAGTTCGGCCAGTCGCTTCTGGTCGACGTTGTCGCTGTTGAAGATCTTGGGGAGGACGCCGGTTAGCGCGGCGTTCTCACGCATGATCGCGTCCATGGCCTCGTTGAGGAGCAGGCCGACTCCCTTGGCTTTAGCGTTCGCCGCAATCCAAGACCAGCGGGCGGTCTCGGGGACCCAGAAGACGTGTTCGCCGGTGTATTCGTCCTTGTCCTCAAGGAGTTCGGCCCGGCGATCTTCCTCGATACCCTCGTCTGCCAGCTCCTTGGCGAGCTGCTCGCGGCGCTCATCGAAGGCATCCGAGATGTATTTGAGGAAGATCAGTCCGAGGACGAATTCCTTGTACTGCGCTGCGTCCATGGAGCCACGCAGCTTGTCGGCGGCCTTCCAGAGGATGTCCTGGATCTCCTTGGGCGTGGATGAGGTGAACAACTCCGCCTGTGCGGCGGGCTTCTTCTTGACGGGAGGCATGACGGTCTTCGTCTCCTTCAACTGCTGAGGTTGGCGCGGGTCAGTTCGACGGTGCGTTGAGAGTGAGGGTGCCGTCGGTGAGGCCGTCGGCAGTGAGGCGGACGAGGTCGTCCAAGGCTGCGGTCTGCTGGCGTAGCAGGGCGGTCCGTCGGCTTATCTCGGCGAGCAATGCGTCATAGTGTTCTGCCTCCACTGCTTCCAGGTCGGGGATGAGCAGGTCTTCAATGGGGTGGGCTGCGCGTACGGCTCCGCTGGCTCGGCCGTGTTCAGCTGCGGCGGAGCGCAACAGTGCGGCCAGAACACGAGGGCGTACAGGGCGTCCGGGGTCACAGTCCTGCCGTGCGCGCAGAATGCGTGCCGGGTAGGCGACCACGGACAGGCCCTCTTCGTCGACGTGCGCGCCGAAGGAGGGGTTCGCGGTCACCACGATGTCGCCGGGCTCGGTGAACTCGGCGTGTTGGTAGACCGTGAGCAGTACCGAGCGGTCGATACGTCGGCCGCCGACGGGTGCTGCCCCGGTGACCTCGGCGGAGGTGAGTACGGGGTAATGGCCGTCGGTTGTGATGTGCTCGGCTGCGATGCGGTGGCCGGGGAGGCGGCGCAGGCGGCGCTCTTTGAGGAGGCGAGCGACGGTGGTGCCGCGTACTGGGTGGTTTTCCGGGCGGAGCATTGCACGGGTTCGGATCGGATTGCTCTGATCTGCACGGTCTTGCTCACGCAACTGCTCGATGGTCAGCTCCAGTTCGGAGATTTGTGCCGGGCGTTCTTCAACCTTCTGGGTGTAGCGGTTCGCATTCGATCGGTGCTGAGGTGTCAGTGCTGTGCCGGGCTGGAGGTGAAGGACCGGAACGAGCGCCGCATGGCGAGGTTCGTGTCGGCGGTCTGCGCGCCAGCCCGCGGCGTGAAAGACGTGGATCTCCTCGACGATGGTGTCGAGGGTGGCGGTGGTGATCGGTTCAGCGGTGAGGTCGGACATCAGCACGAGACCGTGGCGATCTAGCTTCGGCGTACGGGATAGGACCCAGATCGCGGTGCGGTAGGCGGGGCGGTGGGGGTAAACCCCATCGGGCAGGCCGATCACGGCTTTGAGCAGGCCCTCAGCGAGGAACCAGCTCCGCAGGCGATCAGCTTCGCCCAGGGCCGGCAGCGCGTGGACGAGAGCATCGGCCGGACCCAGGATCACCGCAGTGCGGTCGGCCGACAGAAGGTCGGCCAGGTTCTGGATGTGCTCGAGGACGGACAGCGCGGTGCGGGTTTCGGCCGCCTCGTACGGGAGTGCGCAAACCAGAGCATGCGGGTCACCCCATTCGTCCGTGTCAGGCTCGACTCCTTCCACTACATCCAGGCGGAATTCGTACACCCCGCGCACGAGCATGCGGCGGCGCACCAACCGAACCAGAGCCGGATCCGGATCAGCGGCGACGTAAAGGTACTCATCGTCGGAGGAGTTCTCTGCGTGCAGTATCGAGAGGAGGTCTCCTGAGCGGGCGTAGGGCACAGCGATGACGGCCTCCTCCGCGAGTTCGGCCGTGAGAGCGAGGCGGGCAAGAGTGCGGGCGACGGCCGGGGCGTACTCGTCTGCGACGTGGGCGTCGGAACCGAGTCGTCGGCGGGAATCAAGCACCCAGTCGAAGGCTTCGGCCGGTGCGTAGGCGGCCTCGGTCAGTTCATCAGCGAGCGTGGCGAGCGCCGGGCCGATACGATCCGCATCCGGCACGGCGCGTAGCTCGCTCAGCAGGAAAGTGTCATCCGGGTCGAGGCCCTCGGCGCGCTCGACGAGGGCCGACCAGTCTGCACTGCCGCTCACGGGTGCCTCCAGCTGCTGACGCAGGCAGATCAGCGAGGTCAGGGCGTCCACAAGGATCCGGGCAGGTACTCGTCGGCTCCATCCAGACAGCGTGTGCAGTGCCAGTTCGGCGCGCAGTTGGCGGGCATCGGTGTTGCCGTGCCCGGTGGCCACCAGCCAGTCGACTACGGCCGCGCCGTCGAAGAGCGGGCTGGTGCCCTCGTGGTCTAGAGGTGCGGGGAAGTCGCTGTGTCGACGCGCCCAGGTCGTGGGGACGGGGCGTTTTACCTGGGCCATTGCCGCGATCTCGGCATAGGAGACCAGTCGGGGTTCTGTGTCCGACAGCCGGGGATCAGCAGCGTTCTCTGCAGGCATCTCGGCTCACCCCTTCCCGTCATTGAGTTTGGATTCTCAGTCGATCGCTAACCGGACTCTATCGCGCAGGCCTCATACACACGGAAAACCTCTTGATAAAAGGGGTTATCAGCAATTTGCATCGACAATTGCCGTGCATGGGCGCATCGTGATCTCGCACCGCACACCGAGCGAGGAGGTCACCATGAGCGGACATCGCACCCGCGGTCCCTGTCGGCAGTACCCGCCCCGTTTGGCTGCGGTCCGCCGAAAGCTTGACCTCCACACCGGAGCGGATGTGGCACAGCTGCCACCGCTGGTTCGCATCGCTCGGTGTGGGTCGGGGAAGTTGAAGTACTTCACCTTTGCCGACGCCGACCTCGCGCTCGCCGGGATCGACACGTCGAACCCCAACAGGCGCGAACAGCGGGTCTATCCATGCCCACTGTGTCAAGGCTGGCATCTGACCAGCCAGGACCGACGTGGTCGGGCAGCAACGGAATAGCCAGGCTAAGATCCCCTAACGGGTTCGGTCATGTAGCGGTGAGACCCGCTGTCGTGCAGGATGTTTCGTCGTGGCAGCACCCTGGATCGTAGATGACGAGTTG